>NZ_JAAHHG010000586.1 GCF_010692555.1 Okeania sp. SIO3B5
GATAAAAAAACTTTCTCCTTCTTCTTCTTTCTTCCCTCCTGACTCCTGACTCCTGACTCCTGACTCCTAAGTCGTTATTTATTTATAACTGTTCAACCGGACATGATATTATTACACCGACGTTGCAAGTCTCCATCCCTACCTAATAACGAATTGAATGATGATTAAGCGTTTAATTTCCTCAACCACACTTTTAATCGCAACCTTCTGCTTCAATAATATAGTTTATGCTGGCACTATCCGTCACGATCGCACCGACGAGCAATATACCTCCCTAGCAAACCTGTTTCCCAGTGTCGGTTATCTCAACACAAAATTCTCTTCTGGTGAAGATTTTTGTTCCGCAACACTTATAGACCCCAATTACATTCTCACCGCAGCTCATTGTATTGACTTCAACAACGAAACTCTACTCAATGCAACTTTCGTGGTTAATGATATTCCCTACCCAGTTACAAATGCTACTGCTCACCAAAATTGGTTTTCTAGCAACCGAGATTTTGGAGCTGGATATGATATTGCTGTCTTGCGTCTGGCAACTCCAGCGATCGATATACCATCAGCGCCCCTATTCACAGGTTTTGATGAACTCCATCAAGTTGGAACTTATGTTGGCTTCGGTGCTACAGGTAACGGTTTAAGCGGTTATTTACCAAATACAAAAGGTACAAAACGAGGAGGTCAAAATATTGTTGAACTTGGTAGCAGTTTAGGATTACCCGACAACCTGCTATTATCAGATTTCGATTCTCCCTGGACAACAAATTCTATCGATCCAAATACCATTCCTCTTGACTTAGAATATGCCATTGCTCCTGGAGATAGTGGTGGTGGATTATTTATTAACGGTCATATTGCTGGCATTAATTCCTTTGGGTGGGGACGAAACGATGGTCTAAATAACTCTAGTTACAATGATGTTGTAGGTTCAACTCGCATTTCATCACACATAAATTGGATTTATGGCGCAATGCGAGCAATGGAAACAATACACTCAGATCGTTCTTTTAACCCCATTCATTTTAATACAAGTAGCAACGATATTAGTCCCGACATTACTGTAGTTTCACCACAAGAAAACTATTTTGATAAATCCTATGAAGTTGCTGTAATTAAAGATTGGGGTTTTGAAAATTACCAACCCGATCTAGAGCGAGACCGCAATAATTCTCGATCTAAGCGAGTTCCTGAACCAAGCAATATTTATGTAATTTTAGCATTAGGTATGTTAAGTCTATTCACAAAATGGCAGAAGGCATAAGGTAGAAGGTAGAAGGGAAAATTGCTTATGGATAGTCAACAACCAGCCACTGCTTCATAAAACCGATATAAAACGTCTCTCTTGGTGCGCGTTCCCTTGCGTCTGATGCCGACGCGGGGTCGCACCGCATAATTAGTGACATTTTAATGTTTACTTCCTGCTTCCACCGGAACTGTCGGCAGCACTCCGTCCACAGGCATTCACGGTCAAGCCGACCGCATCTCTTGAGTGTGTCTTACATTCCGAGGAAACCTCGCCAATTAACACTCGCTTTCTTAAATTAATTGAAGCATTCAAGTCTCGGTCAATTGATAAACCGCATTCTGGGCAGTCATAAGTTCTGATGTTTAAAGGCATATCCTGTACATGACCACAACTAGAGCAAGTCTTAGAAGATGGAAAAAATCTGTCTACTACTACTAATTCACAGCCGTACCATTGACACTTGTATTCAAGCTGTCTTCTAAACTCATAAAAGCCTTGGTCTGCTATTGACTTAGCTAGTTTATGGTTGGCTAACATACCAGACACATTCAAACCTTCAATCACAACAATGCCGTGGTTCTTGGCTAAATATGTTGTCAATTTATCAAGTGCATCTTTGCGGATGTTAGCTACTCGTCTATGTTGTTTGGCTAGCTTGACTAAAGCTTTGTACCAATTGCTTGAATGCTTAACTTTCCTACTCAGTTGTTGTTGTAACGCGCGCTAATCTGTTTTGCGCTTTTTTGTAGGGCTTAATACTCTCGAAGACTTCACCTGTACTTAGTGTTGCTAGTGTCTTAATTCCTAAATCTACACCTACAACTTCTGTAGTTTTTGGTGTTGAAGTCGGAGTAAATTCATAGCTGCAACTTAAATACCAATCACCAGCTTGTCTACTGATAGTTATTTTCTGAGTTGTTGCTTCAATGGGTTCATAAGTTTTCACAATACCAATAAAAGGTAATTTGTGACTCCATCCGTTTAGTTCTATTGGTTTTCCACAATTATCTATTGTGAATGAATCATGTTTACCTTTCTTCTTAAACCGTGGGCGTTTACCTAGACCTTGAAAAAACCTTTTAAATGCTTCACCCAAGTTAATAAAAGCATATTGATAAACTTTAGACGATAAGTTTTTCATCCAGGGGTAGAGGGGTTTTGTGTGATTGGTAAAAACCTCTCTAAGCTTACGGGAATTTGGCTTATAACCATCTCTGTAAGCAGCGTTCCACAGACCTAAACCCCAGTTATAACACCAGCGTGAATAGCCAGCGTGTTGAGCCATCAGAGTTTTCTGTTTATTATTAAGTTTCAGCTTTGTTTTAATGGATTTCATTCCTGAGTGAGTGCAGCCTGTCTAAAAGTATGCTTAAATACGTATTATATCGTTATTCTCTGATTAAGTCAATGCTCCATGTTTTACAGCATATTTCGGGCAAATGATGTACAAGATGAATAGTGAAAAGATTGTAGTGCGGGCATCTTGCCCGCGATGGGTGTATCCCTCCAAAATAAAATCTAATTAGTTCATTAGTTCGCGTAGGAGAGGTAATTATCAATTATCCATTATCAATTATCAATTATCCATTATCCATTATCAATTATTCAATTACTCATTCAAACTACCATCAGGCATAATTGCCCCTTGCAAATTTGCCCCTTGCAGATTAGCTTTTTCGATATTTGCTCCTTGTAAATTGGCATTCTTCAGATTAGCTCCCTTGAGGTTAGCTCCCCTGAGATCAACACCCATTAACCTAGCATCAGTCAAATTTGCTCCGACTAAGTCTGTTCTCCTTAGATCAGCATCTTTTAACACTGCCCTCCTAAGATCGACACCTCGGAGATTAGCACGACTCATTATTGCCCCACCTAAATTCGCTCCTCTTAAATTGGCTCCTTGAAACTTCGCTCCATTGAGTTGAGCATCTTTGAGATTAGCCATTTGCAAGTTAGCACCTGGCAAATTAGAACTCGTCAAATTTGCGCCAGATAAACTAGCTTTTCGTAAGTTAGCATTTTCTAATACTGCCGCCTTTAAAGTCGCTCCACTAAGGAAAGCTCCTTCCAACTTAGCATTTTCTAAATTAGAACTCCTTAAATTTGCTCCCTCTAAATGAGCGCGAGACAAATTAGCTTGCTGTAGTTTAGCCTTCATTAAGTTTGCTCCTTGCAGTTGCGCACCTTTAAGGTTAGCATTTTGCAATCTGGCTTCCCTGAGTTCGATACCTCTCAAATTAGCATTGGATAAATCTGCCTCTCGCAGATAAGCATCTTCAATTTTGATAGCTACTAAGTTAGCACCACGAAGGTTACAACCTTGACATCCCCCGGTTGTTCGTAATTGCTCAACTGCACTCTTACCCGAGATTTTTTTGATGACAATTTCTTGTTGAAGTCTTTGTGTTCTCGATAAATTAGTTCGCTCTCGTTGTTGTCGAAACACTGTTAAACTTGTAGCTAATATAGCAAGAGCTGTAATACTAGCCACTCCTACTATTGCAGATATTTTTACAGGCTTCATTGCCATCGTCACATTCTTAAAATTAGCAGCATCGCCAAACATAGGAATTGGCTTCAGTGCGGCCATTGCTGCTGCTGCATTTTCAAAGCGGTCTTTGCTATTGGGAGATAGCATTTTCTCTAGCCACATTGTGAATAATGTACTCAGTTGTGGCATTAATTTTTTGACGTTAAAACTATAGTTGCGGTCTATTAATTTTTTGATGTCTGTACTGCGAGTACCTGTTAACAAGCAGATTATAGTTGCACCTAAACTATATAAGTCAGAATTTATAGTGACAGTACCATTTAATTCTTGTTCTGGTGACATAAAACCTGGAGTACCACTGACACCATCACTTAAAATATCTTCTATTCCGATCCGCGCAGAACCAAAATTAATTAAATGTGCAATAGGGAATCTTTCACCGTTAGAGTAGGTATCAACTAATATATTTTCTGGTTTAATATTACCGTGAATAATGGGTGGAGTTTGCCTTTGTAAATAAACTAAAATTTCTAAAGTTGAAATAGCAATTTGCTTAATTTGTTCGGGAGTAAAATTTCTTCTTTCTGCTAAAGAATTGCCTGCTTGATATTTTGTAATCAAGCAAAATCCTTCGGTAGTTTCTAAAGAGTCTACATAATTGGGAATACGAGGATGTTCTAGTTCTTTGAGAATTTCTACTTCTCGTTCATAAGCTTCAAACCCTGCCCAATTTGCATCACTATCTGCAAAACGAAATTCTTTAATGACAACTTCTTGGTCTTGTTTGAGAGCTAGTCCCTGATATGTCACTTTTCCTTCGTTTTGGTGACGTTCTATTTCTCTAATAATTTGATAGCCTTGGCTAGAAAGGTCTTGTTTCATGTTAATAGTACCACCGTTTTTTTCTACTTGTAAATGGGGCGCTAATGCTATAACTCTGTTTACAAATTATATCATACTTTTTGATTGAGTAGCAATTACAAATTGTCACAATTCCTGATTATTTGAAGAAGGCAAAGGGTAGAGGACAGAAGGCAGAAGATCTAATTGCTTATGAATAGTCTTCTACAAGTTACTTCCTGTCCGATGCCCCAAACAATTTTCAGCGTCCACTTTGACGGTAGGGTATGAAACCCACAAAAGAAAAGGTACTTTTTTTTTTGAGGAAATAAAAATTAAGTACATCAGAAATTATTCAGTTACTTAGTTAAATCGCAAACTTTAATTATACTTGATATTTAATTATGCTGAAAACAAATGGAACAATCGAGCTATACTAATTGCTGTTTATAGCTAAAGTATTTACAATAAAATTTGTCATCAAGATTGTATTTGATTATACTATATTAAGTATTTATCTACTTGAGAGCCTATTTTTTATTACAACTGATAACTGAAATGACCGAAAAAATGGGTCTCAAGCCTCGCCCTTCTAGGGCAACTTTTTATTGCGGGTTTATTTTTTTTCAATAAAAATGTTATCATATTGTTAGTTTAATAGTCAAATTATGAAAGCTAGATTTAAGTATCGTATATATCCAACACCGGGACAAAAATACCGATTAGCAAAGCTATTTGGTTGTGTCCGTGTGGTTTGGAATGATAGTCTAGCTTACTGCCAACAGAGGTATAAATCAGGAGAAAACAAATCTACTAATTCAGAACTACAAAAGCTTTTTATTACTCAGTCTAAAAAGACTGAAGAAAGACAATGGTTGTCAGAGGTTTCTAACATACCATTGCAGCAATCATTGAATGATTTAAACCAGGCTTATCAAAACTTTTTTAAATCAACTCAAGGCAAGAGAAAAGGTAGACCTGTTAGACCTCCAGATTGCTTCGTTCCTCGCAACGCTCCGCGATTTAAAAGTAGAAAGTCAAAGCAAACTGCTAGGTTTACATGCATGAGGATTTAAAGTTGGTCAACATAAAGTTCCTAGCAACGCTAAGATTGGAAAGCTGAAAATAGTTTCGCCCGTGAGAGTTACCTGCTGCTCCATCATCAGTAACAGTAATCAAAGATTCCGCTCATAGATATTTCTTGAGTTTTGTAGTAGAAATACAACCAGAAATCTTACCTCAAACTGATAATTCAGTAGGCATAGATTTAGGTATTAAAACCTTTGCTACATTTAGTGACGGTACAAAGGTTGATGCTCCTAAGCCACTGAAGAAACGAATTAAGAAATTAAGAAAGGTAAAGTTTGTCATTATCTCATAAAACTAAAGGCTCTAAAAGGTAT
>NZ_JAAHHG010000587.1 GCF_010692555.1 Okeania sp. SIO3B5
AAACGCTCAAAAAGGAGCGTATTTTAGGCGCATAGTTGGGCAGAACAATCTTGGGACAAAACTTAGCTCCTACTTCCTCGCTCATTCCCCGTTCCTCCTGTCTCCTACCCCAGCAAAAAGACTTTCCATACGCAAACCCTACCTACTATCTGAAAGCTTTAACTATTAGGTTTAAGATATGACTTACACACCTACTTTAACTCCACCATCTCTTCTGGAATTAGCACGTTCTGGTGATTTTAAGGCGATTAGTTACTGGATAAATAAAGAATTAAAACCTCAAGGGATATCGGCTCGTGTAGCTAAAGAAAGGACTGGATATTTACAAGTTTTAGTAGAGTTTCAGAAGGAACCTCCAACAGATAGATTAATTAAGTTTATTTGTCACCAACTTTCTCAACTAAATTATCCTTTGCTAGAAAGAGTCAATATTATAGGGCGTTTTAGGGGTTCACCCAATATCCTCTGGAAACAATCTGTAAGAATTACACCAAAAAGAAAATTAAATAATCAATCTAATATTCCCACCAAAAGTAATAATTTCAAATTTCAAATATTCCGCTCGTTAATATTAATAAGCTCAGTGGTGGCTACCTTTATATTGGGTTGTTGGGTAAGTTATTATGAAGTCCTAGTGCGAAATTCAATTTCATCGGTAGAAACTGCTGCTGGAAAAGTACGAGTGATTAATGATATAAGGGTAACAAACCCAAATGATCCTACGGTTACCTTAATGTTTGGTGGAGATGTCAATTTATCCCATCCAGTTTCTGATGTAGTAAAAAGGGATTATAAGTTACCTTTTGCCAAAATGGATGAGTATAGAAAAGCCGATCTGGCAATGGTTAATCTTGAAAATCCTCTGACTCGTTCTACTATTAGCGGTACAAACATTCATAATAAGCTAACAGTAGATTCTAACTATGTCAATGTCTTGTCTTCTGGAGGAGTGGATCTAGTTAATTTGGCCAATGACCAAAGCATGGCCAATGATCAAAAAAGCTTAGTTGAAACAATAGATATTCTAGAGCAGGCAAAGATTCATTCTGTAGGAGCGGGCAAAACCAAAGATGAGGCCAGAAAACCAAAGATTATTCAGATTAAAGGCCAAAAGATTGCCTACCTGAGCTATGATGATACAGATATTCAACCAAATACTGGGATAGTAGGGGTTAACAGTCGCAATAAAGATCAGATAGCTACAGATATTCAAATTCTGAGAAAGCAGGTAGACTGGATTATTGTTAACTATCACTGGGGGGTAAAGTTATCAGAATATCCTGGAGACTGGCAGATGGATATAGCAAGATCGACAATCGATCAAGGTGCTGATTTAGTGGTAGGACATCACCCTAAGGTACTGCAGGGAGCAGAAATTTATAAGGGGCAGCCTATTATATATTCTTTGGGTAATTTGATTTCTGGAGATACTTCTAACAAAGAGAGTGATTATGAGACAGCAATCTTGAAAGTCTCTTTAAAACCAGGCAAAATGAAGATTGAGTTTTTGCCAATAGTGGTTAGCAAATTCCAACCTCAAGTTATTAAAGGTAAAAAAGGAGAGGAAATTCTTAGACACATTGCTCAAATTTCTAGTGTTTTTCATCAGCCCATGAGAACCCCTCTCAAGATAGATAAGATAAATTCTTTTGTAGAGTTTGCTGGTAATAACTCTAATCTAAATAGATCTAACTCTAATATTTTATCAACTCCAACTTTACCTGAGTTGCCACCTAGAAGGACAGAAAATGGGCAAAACTCCACTAACGATCCTCAGAATTTGTCTGAAGGAGAAGTTGGCGTAGATAGTCAGAATAGTTTTCCTCTACCACCAATATTGAATCCTGAAGCAACTGCTAAAGAAGCAATAGAACCTTTTATCAAAGAACCTTTTATCAAGGAACCTTTTATTGAGTTGCCACGTTTAAGAATTTAATTAAAATCATACAAACATGAATAACTATAATAGCTATGGCTACATACTCTGTTTTTTCTATTCAATTATTCCTGTGGAATGATTATGAAAATAGGAGGTATACAATGATGTAGAATAAAGTGCAAAATAAAAATACTATCTAAAAAAAATTGATGGTTTCTCGGAAATTACTATACTTTAATCATATAAAAACTAGAGGTTTAAATAATTATTGGGCAAATCACCAAGCAAGTTGATTTTTATTTCTAGTTATCATCACCCCATGCCCAATATTCAATAATCAATTCCTGAATTAAAAACTGTGTTTGCCATCGCACTTCAAAAAAAACAATACAAAACTTATACCCTCTCTGATTTAGGATTTAATTCTAGTATAAATGTTATTCCAGAGAGAGGAGGCATAATTACAAGTTGGTGTATTAATAATCAGGAGCTACTTTACTTTGATTCCAAAAGGTTAGAAAATCCAGAATTAATAGTAAGAGGTGGTATACCTATCCTGTTTCCCATTTGTGGGAACTTGCCGAATAATATATACAAATATAATGATAATAATTACTTTCTCAAACAACATGGATTTGCACGAGAACTACCTTGGGAAGTCATAGAAAAGTCTACTCAAGACCGTGCTTCAATAACTCTAGTTTTAACCAGTAATAAATTAACCAAAACTGTTTATCCCTTTGACTTTAAATTAACTTTTACTTATCGAGTAAAAGGTAATTCTCTAGAAATATTCCAAGTTTACACCAATTTGAGCAATACACAAAGGATGCCATTTTCTACAGGGCTACATCCTTATTTCTTTGCTCCAAATAAATATCAGCTTCGCTTTGATATCCCTTCAATGCAATATGTGGAGAGAAAAACAGGAACTGTCCACGATAATGATGGTAAATTTGACCTTAACCAAGACGAGGTGAATGCACTATTTGGAAAATTAACAGGCTTGGCCACTACTGTTTACGACCGGAGCCGTGGCCTCAAGATTATTCTAAGTTATACATCTGCTTATTCAAATATGGCTTTCTGGACAGTTAAAAATGAAGAATTTTATTGTTTAGAACCATGGACAGCTCCTCCAAATTCTCTAAATACAGGTTATCGGTTGATTGATTTAGAGCCTGGAGCTTCCTGTGAAATGGTAGTTAGACTCACTGCAACATTTTTGTAATGCTAGCACATTATTATATATATTTATAGAAGGATTCACTAATTAATATCCATTAGTTAAGTTTTCCTTTGATTTGTCCCTTAGCCATAAGCTTAATCATAGATAAAGAACTAAATTGTCCATAAAGTTTTTACAATATCTCAAAATTTTTTTCTGAAAGGTATTGCAATATTAATAATGACTATGCTATCTTTAGTATAAGTGTGAAATAAAACATAACTGGGATGGGTCGCTAGCTCAACGGTAGAGTACTCGGCTTTTAACCGATTTGTTCCGGGTTCGAATCCCGGGCGACCCATTAATATTAAAAACTTCAAGACTATCAAGAAATGCAGTGTGCAGAAGGGAATTCTGACTCCTTACCTATTCTCGCGACCGAAGGGAACAAGGGCATATAGCACTACGCGCAAGTCAGAAGTAATGCCTGACTAGCTTTAAAGATTTTATAGATATCCTAATCTATTTGGGTAGTGCTATACCGTCACTAGCGTTGCCTACAATTTGGTGGGGTATAAAACCCTATCAAATTGTTCCTTCTGCCCTCTGCCCTCAGCATAAGTGCCTTTGTTTATTGTAGCAGTTTTCAAATAGATAGACTAAAGTGGCCAAAGTATTCTCTGACTGTTTGCTCCCTACTACCTATCAAATTGGTTTTTCCATTTGTCATGGAACGCAAACATCCCGAAGCTCCTATGACCGGAGATCATGGCTCTTCAACCAACGTTGAGATAAATTTTTAGGGACAAATCTAAGTTATAGATAGACAGAATCTTAAATATGTCTTAATATTGTCGTAAGAATTAAGCTTAAGTAAACCAAATTTACCAAATTAGCACGGGAGCATGAAAGCCATTGTCTTTGAAGCGATGGATGAAATGCGACTCGATGGATTTTAATCCATCCTATCTTTTTCTTTCTTGGGAAAAGCCGTGCACTGAATCAAGAAGTAAGCACGACACTTAATTCTGATTTAAGTCGAGTGTCTAGGGGCGTTTTGACTCGTCCCCAGAAGTTAAAATTCTGGTCAGCTAAAAAGACACTACCCAATGTGGTTTTAACCCATTGCGCAGTATCCTTTTAGAATCCCCGTCGATTTATCGCGGGCAGAAGTCAATAATCGGCTAATAACAAAAAATATAGGAGGACAAGGTATGGCTATCGTACCAATGCGGTTATTATTAGACCACGCAGCAGAAAACGGTTATGGCATTCCTGCATATAACGTCAACAATATGGAGCAAATTCAGTCCATTATGCAGGCTGCTGATGAAACAAACAGTCCTGTAATTCTGCAAGCTTCCCGTGGAGCACGTAAGTATGCGGGTGAAATTTTCCTACGTCACTTAATTATTGCTGCCGTAGAAACATATCCTCATATTCCCATAGCCATGCACCAAGACCATGGTAATGCACCATCTACTTGCTATTCTGCTATGCGCCATGGTTTCACTAGCGTTATGATGGATGGCTCCCTAGAGGCAGATGCTAAGACTCCTGCTAGCTTCGACTATAACGTTAATGTTACCGCTGAAGTAGTTAAAGTTGCTCACTCCATTGGTGTAAGTGTAGAAGGAGAATTAGGTTGCTTAGGTTCTCTAGAAACTGGTATGGGTGACAAAGAAGATGGCCATGGTGCAGAAGGCGTTCTTTCTCGCGAACAACTTTTGACAGATCCAGATGAAGCTGTAGAATTTGTAGAGCGTACTCAAGTAGATGCTCTAGCAGTTGCTATTGGTACTAGCCATGGTGCTTACAAGTTTACCCGTAAGCCTACAGGAGAAATTCTAGCTATTAGCCGCATTGAAGAAATTCACCGTCGCCTACCTAATACTCACTTGGTTATGCATGGATCTTCTTCTGTACCTCAAGACTTGTTGGAAATGATCAACCAATATGGTGGTTCAATTCCAGAAACTTATGGTGTACCAGTAGAAGAAATTCAAAAAGGAATCAAGAGTGGTGTTCGTAAGGTAAACATCGATACTGATAACCGTTTGGCCATTACCGCTGCTATTCGTGAAGCTGCGGCTAAAGATCCTTCTAACTTTGACCCTCGTCACTTTATGAAGCCTTCTATCAAGTACATGAAACAGGTTTGTGCCGATCGCTATCAACAATTTAGTACTGCTGGTAATGCTAGCAAAATTAAGGTTCAAACTTTGGATGAGTTTGCTGCTAAATATGCTAGTGGAGAATTAGCTGCGACTACTAAAAAAGCAGTAGCAGTCTAAATTTCTGAAATATTTAATTAATTAGTTTAGTTGATGAGAAGCCCTAAAAATAATTAGGGTTTCTCTTTTTTTAAAGTAAAAAGTCAAAAGTCAAAAGTCAAAAGTCAAAAGTTAGAATTAATCGCTTCGATGCCATTTCTTAGTTCATAACTTATCTTATTAATCAAAAGGATATCTTCTGTAAAATCTTTTTATCGCACCTATTATTAGTAACATTATTTTTCACATTGGTATTAACTTCTCGATATTTCAAGGTTCTGACTTTCCTAGGTGATGCTGCGCAAACAGGCAGAAGTACTGATAACTGATAATTGAAATTACTCCTACCCCTACTAAAAGACTTTTCAGCAAACCCCCTAATTAGGGCTTACTGATTTAAATATCAAAGCATTTACAGATAAAGGTTTTAGCCTTTTTAGGGTCGAATTGCAGTGGGCCTGTTTCAATCTAAAACACTCAAAAAGGAGCGTATTTTAGGCGCATAGTTGGGCAGAAAAATCATTCTTACAATTCTTACTCCTAACTCCTCTAAATTCCCATGTCTCCTGTCTCCTGTCTCCTGTCTCCTGTCTCCTGTCTCCTGTCTCCTGTCTCCTGTTTGCTACAAACCCTAA
>NZ_JAAHHG010000588.1 GCF_010692555.1 Okeania sp. SIO3B5
TAATGAAAGCGTATTGATAAACCCTAGAGGACAAGTTTTTCATCCAAGGATAAAGAGGTTTTGTGTGATTAGTAAAAACTTCCCTGAGCTTACGAGCATTAGGCTTATAACCATCCTTATATGCTGCATTCCACAAACTTAAACCCCAATTATAACACCATCTGCTATAGCCTGCGTGTTGAGCCATCAGAGTTTTCTGCTTATTATTTAATTTGAGTTTGGTTCTAATGGATTTCATGTACGGGTGAGCGCTGCCTGTATAAAAGTATGCTTAAATACGTATTATATCGTTATTCTTTGATTAAGTCAATGCTCTATTCTATCTAATTTCTTTCAATTAGGTAATATGCAATTATTAATATGAGCATCACTAAAATTAGTACCACTTAAATTCGCGTCACTGAAATTAACACCATTGAGATTTGCACAACTAAGATTCGCGCGACTAAGATTAGCCCCAATCAGATTAGCATCCTTAAGATTAGCATGACTGAGGTTAGCATAACTCAAGTTAACCCCACTAAGATCAATACCATCCAAATTAACACTCCACAAATCAGCTCCCATCAAATTAGCACCACTGAGATTAACATCACTTAAATAAGTATGCCAAAGATGGGCACGATTAAGATCGCTTCCACTCAGGTTAGCACCCTTGAGGTTAGCACCACTAAGATTCACACCACCCAAGTTAGCATTGCTAATATTGGCATTTTCTAGGTTAGCGTCCCACAAATGTGCTACTCGTAGACTAGCACCACAGAGATTAGCATTGCTCAGGTTAGCACTATTGAGATCGACACGATTTAGTTGAGCATTACTGAGGTCATTACCTTGTAAGTTTCTTCCTTGTATTTTGTGATTAACAATGTGCCAAACTATATACCATTTTTGGTCAAGTCTAGTTATTTCACTGAGTTTTACACCCTTAAGTTGAGCATGACTAAGATCGATATTTTCTAGACGAGCATGACTAAGGTCAGCATTACTTAAATCTACTCCCTTAAGAATAGCACCTGTTAGATCAGTATTACGAAGATTGGCATAACAGAGTTGAGCATTAGTGAGATTAACATTGGTGAGATTAGCTGTACTCAGATCGACTTGGTTCATTTTAGCGCTATTAAGTTGAGCATGGCAAAACTTAGCAGCACTCAGATGAGCATTTGTCAGGTTGGCATTACTCAAGTTGGCGTTACTCAGGTCAGCAGCACTGAGGTCAGCAGCAGTTAGGTTGGCATCCCTCAAGTCAGCATCCTTAAAGTCAGCAGCAGTCAGGTTGGCACCGCTCATTTCAGCATAGTTGAGTTGAGCTGACATTAAATTAGCTACACTCAAGTTTGCCTCCTCTAAATAAGCTCCAATTAAGTTAGCTCCTTTCAAGTTAGCGTTACAAAGATTGACTCTTCTGAGATTTGAGTGACTGTGGTACTTGCTATCAATATTTGGGATTTGGCAATAAACAAAATTGCAATCGCACATACCCAAATTCGCTCCTTCTAAGTTAGCACTCCGGAGATTAATATTGCCGAGGTCAGCACCTCGAAGGTCAGAACGACTGAGGTTGACTCCTTTAAGATTATTATTTATAGGTTGCTGGTTAACAATTTTCCAGACCAAATGCCATTTATGGTCTATTTTTGTCAAATAATTTATTTTTGTTTCTCGGAGGTTAATGTAGTTAAGATTAGCACCACTGAGATTGGCATTACTGAGGTCGGCACCACTGAGATTGGCATTACTAAGGTCAGCATCACTCAAATTTACACCAGTTAAATTAGTATTACTACAGTCAGTATTCTTAAGATTAATATTTATAAGTTTGGCAGCACTAAAGTTACTTCCATTAAGGTTAGAATTACTCAAATTCACTTTTCTAAGTTGAGCGCCACTGAAGTTAGAATTACTCAGATTTACACCTTCAAGGTCGATGCTAGTCAGATGAATATTTCTCAAGTCTTTACCAATAGCTTGCTGATTAACTATTTCCCATACTAATAACCATTTACGATCGAATTTTGTTTCCTTATTTAGTTTAGTACCCTTGAGATTTGTACCTCTAAATTTACTACCTCTTAAGTCTGCACTATGAAGATTTGCATTAGTTAAATTAGCATTATTTAGGTTAGCAAGGCTTAAGTCTGTACCACTAAGGTTTGCATTAGTTAAATTAGCATTAGTTAGGTTAACACCCCTGAGTTTGCCAAGGCTAAGATTAGCATTTTCAAGATTAGTATTTTTTAGGTTAGCATCCTTCAAGTTAGCACCTCTTAAGTTAGCTTCTGTGAGGTCAGCATCTCTAAGATGAATACTATTTAAATCGGCATTTTTTAAATAAGCAAAACTAAAATTTATACCTTGTAGGTCTAAGCCATTAAGGGTGACTCCCCTCATGTTAGCTCGGATAAAATTCCGTTTTCCTGTAGCGTATAGCTCTAGTAGTTTAGATACATCCCAAGTATATTGGGACAATGCTAATTTAGCTTTAGGTTGTTGTTGTTCTAGGAGTATTGAATATGCGGCCCATTGTACTTCTATTGACTTGTCTTGCAAGGCCATGAGTAATAAATCTAGTCCTAAATCTCCGTATTTGAGGGTTTCATAAACTGCTGCTATTCTCAATTGTACTTCACCATATAATACACATTCTTTGACTGCTTCAAGGTTATTGAGAATAGGGGTAGTAGATGGAGAAGATGATTTCGCAAAGGTAGTATCCAACGGACTTATTTGATTCAAGTTATTACTCATTGTCCTCACCCTGATATATATATGAAATAACTTTAACTGAAAATCAAATTTTTTACATATTCAACGAGTAGTTTTTTAAGGTTGACCGAATAATGAATAATTAATAATGAACAATTAATAATGAATAATTAATAATTAAGAGTTGATAGTTGATAGTTGATAATTAATAATTATTTATTTGGTTAAAACCGTTACGGAATTGAATGTCAGGAGATATTATTTCTTCTCTTGGTCGATTGGATATGGCGAGGATACTTCGCCATCCCACCCTTCGGGAAGCTCCGCTTTATATGTTGCGTAGCAAAACGACCGCTTTTTTTCCCTTAAAAGGGGAGGTTTTAAACCAGAATTATTTAATTATTAATAATTCGGTAATTATTAATTTTTAATTGCTGAAAGAGTATTTATATTTTAAAAATTGGAGAAAATTAATTATTCTTTTTTATCAACTATTTGAATGTTTAATAAAATCATAAATAATTGGTAAGCATTCAGCTATTAGCATTTCCTACGGAATGCTCCGCAAACAGCTATCAGCTTTTATTTGAGTCAAGCAAAGACTAAGGTTAGCTGACAGAAATATTTCATTTCCTGCGGAATGCTACGCAAACATATTTCACTCCTTGGCGACTAATTCCTTCTTCCAAGATAATGAGTTAATAATTCATAGCTGATCGCTGATAGCTGACGGCTGAATGCTTACAATAATTGATGCTAAACAAAATTATTAGATAGAGTATAATGTAAATTACGGAATAGACTCAATTGCTGTATTTTATCTAAGTAAAATAGTAAAAATTATAGGAGGAATAATATAATATTGGTTGTACATTATAATGAAAAATTAATAATGAATAATTAATAATTAAGAGCTGATAGTTAATAATTATTAAAAATTAATAATTACCGAAGGATTAATTTTTAATTACTGAAAGAGTATTTATCTTTGAAAAATTGGAGAAAATTAATTATTTTTTTAATCAACTATTTGAATGTTTAATAAAGTTATAAATAATTGATACCAAACAAAAATATTAGATAGAGTATAATGTAAATTACGGAATATAATCAATAGCTAATTAATTATTAATTGTTTAACAGTTAGGATAATTAAAAATATGAAAACTAAAACTTTACCCCTAATAAAAGACTCAGAAAGTTTAGAAAATCGGCTCAAAGAAATTCCCCAAACTCCGGGAGTTTATTTAATGCGCGATAGTAGCGATCGCATCCTTTATATTGGTAAATCAAAAAAGCTGAGAAATCGAGTCCGCTCCTATTTTCGAGAAAGCAAAAACCACAGTCATCGTATTAATTTAATGGTGCAACAAGTGGTAGAAATTGAATTTATTGTCACAGATACAGAAGCAGAAGCTTTAGCATTAGAAGCTAATCTTGTTAAACAGCATCAACCATATTTTAATGTCTTACTCAAAGATGATAAAAAATATCCATATTTATGTATAACTTGGTCAGAAGATTATCCCAGAGTTTTTATTACTAGAAAACGACGATTAGGTAAACCTCAAGACCGCTATTACGGTCCTTATGTAGATACCAGACTTTTAAGAAATACCTTACATTTAGTCAAACAAATTTTTCCTCTACGCCAACGACCAAAATCTTTATTTAAAGACCGCCCTTGTCTAAATTATGATATTGGTCGCTGTCCGGGAGTTTGTCAGGCATTAATAACACCAGATGAATATCATAAAATTGTGCAAAAAGTCGCAATGATTTTTCAAGGCAGAACAGGAGAATTAATTGATATATTAAATACTCAAATGGCAAAAGAATCAGAAGCTTTAAATTTTGAAAAAGCTGCAATTATTCGCGACCAAATTAGAGGTTTAGACTCTCTAAATGCCGACCAAAAAGTTTATTTGCCAGACGATCGAGTTTCCAGAGATGCAATAGCCTTAGCTGGCAATGATAAATTTGCTTGCGTTCAATTATTCCAAATTCGAGCAGGTAAATTAGTAGGTAGATTAGGATTTATTGCTGAAACACCTAATTTAGTAACTCAAGAAAGTAGAGAATTAGGAGCAATTTTACAGCGGGTTTTAGAATCACATTATCAAACAGTAGAATCTGTAGAAATTCCTGTAGAAATTGTTGTGCAATATGAATTACTAGAAAGTGAATTTTTGGCAAGTTGGTTAACAGAAAGAAAAGGTAAAAAAGTAGAAATTTTCGTGCCTCAACGCCAGGGAAAAGCAGAATTAATAGAAATGGTAAAAAAGAACGCTGAATATGAATTGGCACGGTTAAATAAAATGAGCGATCGCAACACCGCAGCAATGACAGATTTAGCAGAAATATTAGATATGCCAGAATTACCCCACCGTATTGAAGGTTATGATATTTCTCACATTCAAGGTTCCGATGCAGTAGCATCGCGAGTCGTTTTTATTGACGGTTTGCCAGCAAAACAACATTATCGACACTACAAAATTAAAAACCCAGAAGTACATTCTGGTCATTCTGATGACTTTGCTAGTATGGCAGAAGTCATTCAAAGACGGTTTCGCGACTATGAAAAACAACCCACTACAGAGAAACCAGACTTAATAATGATAGACGGTGGAAAAGGGCAACTTTCAGCAGTGATGACAGTTATCCAAGAGATGGAACTATTAGAAGAAGTGCGAGTAGTAAGTTTAGCAAAGCAACGAGAGGAGATTTTTTTACCTAGGGAGTCCCTACCATTAAAAACTAATGCGGAACAACCAGGAGTACAGTTATTGCGGAGGTTGAGAGATGAAGCGCATCGGTTTGCCGTAAGTTTCCATAGAGATAAAAGAAGTCAAAGAATGAAGCGATCGCGCCTAGATGAGATTCCTGGTTTGGGACATCATCGACAAAAATTGTTATTGGGGCATTTTCATTCTGTTGATTATATTAGAATGGCAACAGTGCAACAGTTGGCAGAGGTATCGGGAGTCGGACCGAAGTTGGCGCAGCAAATTTATGATTATTTTCATCCTTCTTAGAACCAGGAGACAGGAGACAGGAGTCAGGAGTCAGGAGAAATGGGAATGAGCGAAGAGGTTTGAGATTAGATCGGTAAGAGCTAATTCTTAAGCTGTCCACAATTTTGATTTGCTGGAACAGCTTCTGCTATTTTTTTCGGGTTCGATAAATTTAGACTGGCCATAAGTTGAATAAAATCCAGGCGATCGCGACCCACAAAACGCTG
>NZ_JAAHHG010000589.1 GCF_010692555.1 Okeania sp. SIO3B5
TAAGGAAGTAACAACGCTACTTAAGCGACAAAAAGGTAAATGTGCATCTTGTGGTCTAACCTTTAGACCAAATGACCTAATTGAAGTTGACCATATAAAACCAAGGTCTAAAGGTGGTGACAACACATACAAAAATAAACAACTGTTGCACCGACATTGCCACGATACTAAAACTGCCTTAGATAAAAAGACATACACACAACCGAAGTTACAGGACTTACCTGAAAATTATTTATGGGTTGACGATATGTTGATATTAAGGTAGGGATGTACCCATGACAAGGGACGTTTAAGAGAGGAGCCGTGTGAGGTGAAAGTCTCACGCACGGTTCTGAAGACGAGTCGGTTTGGTAACAAACTGGCTTAGTTTAACAACCGGATTATTAATCTGTCTCCTTGTCCAATTTTGGTAGTACCTTAGATTGGGGTTGACGACTGTTAACCATAAATTGTTGAAAACCTTAGACTAACCACAAATCTAACCAAAACGCTTATTTGTGTTTAAATGGTTAGTCCAGCCCACTTTTTTCAAGTAAACGTTATTTTAGTCACAATACGTCGGGATGCTCCGCCAGTTCCGACCTCTATTGTTCGGCATTAAACAGGCAAAGAGATTTGAAAAGCTAGTGTGCCGAACGTAAAAAGCTTAAATAACCGGGCGAGGCCAACTTAACACGAGAGTAGAAGGGACGCAACAATGTCCAATTCAACCAAATTATTGTATAAAGTAGTTGCTAGAAGTAGAAAAGTGTTGTAATATTAAACAGGTATAGGACTTAAGATGAATTATAGCGGGTGAATGCGACTTGTTGACAGACATATTATTAACCGAACACATCAGTATTGGCGGGTGTGTGATGAGTTAGCCTTTAAATCAAAAAACTTGTACAACCTGGCTAACTATTATTGTCGTCAGCATTTTTTCAGGTGCTCAAAAAGTCTAGATTTAACCAAGCTATATCACGCCACCAAAAATAGTGATGCCTACAGAGCATTAGCAACTAAAGTATCAAAACAAATCATAAAATGCTTGGTTGCAACTTGGCGTGGCTATTTTCAAGCTATCAAAGAATGGTCGCGCACATCCAAAAAAGTTTCACGCTCAACCCAAAATACCAAAGTATAAGGACAAAAGCAAAGGCCGAAATGTAGTTATATATTCATGCATAATCAGTTTATAAAGCACCTCTCAAAGACGGTATTTGTCACTTATCTATGAGCCAAATCAAAATACCAGTAGTGGTTGAGGAGGTAGTTGAAGTGCGAATAGTTCCTGCTACTGGCTGCTATGTAATTGAAGTTGTATATGAAAAAACTTCTGTTCCACAGATACAGTCAGCATATGTAGCAGGAATAGATTTGGGAATTGACAGTAAGGTAGCTCTATCTACAAATAAGCCTGGTGTCAAACCACTGCTGATTAATGGGAAGCCACTAAAAAGTGTCAATCAATTATATAACAAGCGAAAAGCCAAGTACCAAAGTGTTCTCAAAGGCCAGAAAAAAACTAGCCGTAAGATTGAAGCATTGAGTTATCATCGGAACCGTTTTGTCGAGAATTATCTGCATAACACCAGTAAATTAGTGCTTGAGTATTTAACCACAAATAATATTGGTACTGTAGTCATAGGAAAAAATGATAACTGGAAACAAAGTGCAAATATCGGCAAAAAAAATAATCAAAACTTTACCCAAATACCGCACTCTAAGTTAATTCAACAGATAACTTATAAATGTCAACTGGTTGGTATTAAAGTTATTGAAACCGAAGAAAGTTACAGCAGTAAAACATCTGCTATCGATCTAGAAAAACCAATATGCTATTGAATTCTATGTAGGCAAGCGAGTCAAACGTGGTTTATTCAGAAGTGCAACAGGTAAAGTAATTAATGCCGACGTTAATGGTAGTCTTCAGATATAAGATAAGAAATTCCCAGGGGCATTTACTGCCGAGGGAATAGTGAGCTGTGCCGAGAGCGCCAATATTGGTTAATCCAATATCAAGATAAAAGCTGTTATGATTTTCTACAGTTTTTTTCGTACGGTTTATCTATCCTAGAAATGTTTCTTGGGGAGCGAACTTGGTCTGTTGGTACAGTTGCAGCTTATGTTCTAGAAAATTTTTTGGAGGGTGAAGAGGGTGAAAAAAATCCTCAGTTACCCAAAATGCCATTAGGAGTAGCAGATTTATTGCAACACTGTTTTCAAGAAAATCCGAGCGATCGCCCCAAAAATCTCCAGCAAGTAGCTGCGGAACTGATTAAAATTTATCAGGAGGAAATAGGTGCAACTTACCCGCGTCAAAAACCCTCTATGGCTAGAGATATTGCTGACAGTCTCAATAACCGAGCTGTCTCATTATTAGATTTGGGTAAGCCAAAACAGGCATTACAACTATGGCAGAAAGCACTGAAAACTCATCCCAGACATCCAGAGTCTACATATAACCGAGGTTTACTACTATGGCGTTATCAAAAAATTAATGATGATATCGTTGTCAAAGAACTGGAGTCAGTCTGCAAATCTGACACTGGAGATAAAAAGGGTGAATATTTTCTGGGTTTAGTTCATTTAGAACGAGATGACTGTCAAGCTGCTATAGAATTTTTGAGTAGAGGCGAACAAGAAGAAGTAAAGGCGGTTTTAGATTTAGCACAACAACGTTTATCTCGATCGCGGAAACTATTACGTCACTTTGACCAGGATAGTACAAAAGTTAATTCGGTTTGTCTCACCCCTAATGGCAAATATTGCTTTGCTGGAAAACACGATGGTAAATTAGAGCAGTGGGATGTAGTAACTGGAAAATGTCGCACATTTACCGGACACATTGGGGAAGGAATAAAGTCAGTCAGCATTACTCCTGATGGTAAATATGGAATTTCTCTAAGTAACTTGACTCTAAAATTATGGGAGTTAGCTACAAGTCAAGAACTCTGTAGTTTTCCCATAGATAACTCGGAAAATTCTGTCTTGAGGAGTGCTGATAGTCGTTTTGCCCTGTCTTTACAAAGCAGATTTTTCACTCTATTGGAAGTAAGTACGGGTCGCAAACTATATGTCTTTGAAGGAGGAGGTAATACTGTTAGCCTGACTCCAGACGGTAAGTTAGCTCTAGG
Source organism: Okeania sp. SIO3B5 (assembly GCF_010692555.1). Taxonomy (GTDB): domain Bacteria; phylum Cyanobacteriota; class Cyanobacteriia; order Cyanobacteriales; family Microcoleaceae; genus Okeania. The sequence goes on from NZ_JAAHHG010000589.1 coordinate 3,120, forward strand.
AATAGATGGTATTCCTAAACTGTGGGATGTAAAAACAGGGGAATGTGTGGGTAGTTTTGATGGTCATGGAAAAAAAACTAATTCAGTTTGTCTGACCTCTGATGGCAAATATTTTCTATCTGGAAGTGATGATCTAACTTTAAAACTTTGGGATATCACTACAGGTAGTTGTATCCGTACTTTTAATGGACATCAGGGAAAAGTTAGGTCTGTTTGTGTCAGTCTAGATGGTAAGTTGGTAATATCTGGAGACAACAAAACACTGAAATTCTGGAAATTAGCTACAGGGCGTTGTTTACAGACTTTTAATGTAGATGAACCAGTTAATTCAATTTGTATTAGTGCAAATGGAGATATGGCTGTGTCAGCAGGTGTGGGGTTAAAGTTGTGGGCGGTGGGTATTGGCAGTGGTTATCAAGCAGCTATGATGTTGTGTCGGGTACAGTCGGCAGAAACAATTTTATCTGCTGGGCAGATTTATCAGCAAGAGTTGGCACAAGCCAAAATTGCTAAAAAACGTGGGGATAATGTAGCAGCAGCGAGACATATTAGGAAGGCGCGATCGCAACCAGGATATAATCGAGATGCAAAGGCTTTGAAAGCTTGGACGGAATTATATTTGTGTCTTCCACGTCAAGGATTTAAAGATGCTTGGGAACAGAGAACATTTATAGAACATTCCAGTCACGTTAACTGCATTTGTTTGACTAATAATGCTGAATTTGCTATTTCTGGCAGTTCTGACAATACTCTTAAATTATGGAAAGTTAGCGTTGGGAAATGTCTGAAAACTTTTGAAGATTACTTGCAAGGCAGTATAAATTCAATTTGTCTGAGTTCGGATGAGCGGTATGTTATATCTGGCAGTCAGGATGGGGCGCTGAGACTGTGGCAGGTTAAAACAGGCGATCGCTTAGTTACATTTACAGGGCATACAGCAGGAGTGACTTCAGTCTGTCTGAACCCAGATAGCAAATTTGCTTTATCAGGGAGTTTTGATAATACCCTCAAATTGTGGGATGTAGCAACAGGTTACTGTATGCGTACTTTAGCAGAACATACTAAAGGAGTTACTTCTGTGTGTCTGAGTTCAGATGGTGAGTATGCGATATCTGGTAGTTTGGATAAAACCATTAAACTGTGGGAAGTGGCTACGGGTAAATGTCTCCAGACTTGGGATGAACACAGTGATGCAGTAACTTCTGTTTGCTTTAGCCTGGATAATAAATATGTTCTTTCTGGTAGTTTAGACAGAAGCTTGAAGTTGTGGGAAGTGGTTACAGGTGAATGTATTAATACATTTGAAGGGCATATAGAAGGAGTAACTTCAGTTAGTTTCAGTGCGGATGGTTGCTATGCTTTGTCTGGGAGCAATGACAAAACGCTTAAGTTATGGGATATAAAGACTGGTTGTTTGCGAACTTTCGAGGGGCACGGGGAAGCAGTCAAGGCAGTTTGTTTCAGTTTAGATGGTTGCTATATTCTATCTGGAAGCAATGACGGTTCAATGAAATTATGGGTTTTAGATTGGGAATTGGCAGAACGAATTCCTACTAAGTGGGATGATGGAGCTATGGTTTATTTGGAAACTTTTCTCATCCAACATACTCCCTATGCTATTACTTTGCCTCCTCGTTTACTTCAATATCAAAATAATAATCAGAATGTGCAACAAATTTTAGGTTTTTTAGTGCGACTTTTCCTAACTTTTTTTGCTCTAGGTGGGTTACGGGGGATAGCAACAGTAATTATATTTATTTTGGGAGCAATGTTTGGAGCAAGGAATGGTTTTAAATCTCTCAAGTTTGCATTGGGATTAGGATTTTTTGGGGTGGTTACATTGCTATCTCCCTTGAACAGACTATTTAATATTTTTTCTAGGAGTGCTGTTTCAATTAATCCTTTTATTAGACATATCAACCAGTTTATTTTATGGATGACAACGATGATAATTTTTGGTGTTTTGCAAGTAGCAATAGGAATGATGATAGGTATGTTGATAAATGCAGGATTTAGAGCATTTTACTCTCAAGCTAAATCTAGAAAAACAGCAAAACAGCGAGGTATAGAAATGCCAGGCAATAGGGTTTGGAAATATCTGAAAATAGAATTTGGTACAAAATGGTCTATAGTTATGTTAATCCTAACAATGATATTGGGTTATTGTTTAGGAAGTGTATTTTCTTACAATAAATTAAATAGATTTTTACTACCGTTGATTACTCCTATTAGTTTAATAATTGGATTTAAAGTAGTTTTAGCTGAAGTGAAATTGGGAATAGGAATTCAAGATAAAATTCCTCTTGTACTTGGTACAAGGATTTGGAAATATTTGAAAGCAAAACTAGGTACTATACGGGCTTTAGTTATTTTAGCTATGACAGTTATTTTAATGATAATAGGTTTAGGATTAACTTTGATAATGAAGACATATCTATTTTTCCTGACTGCTGTTTTAATAATTAGTCTGCCATTAATTTGGATGATTTTTTATCTGCCTTTAGGGCGATTGTATATGATTAGTAAATATCGTTATTCTGAAAAGAATAGAATTAAACCTTAATTTTGAGCAGAAGATATTTAAATTTACTATAGCAATTACACCTAACGATCCCCCGCGCATCCTCCTTGAAAAGGGGGAGTTTGAAGTTCCCCCCCTTTTTAAGGGGGGTTATATCATGTCCGGATAATTAGTTATAAAAAAACTTTCTCCTTCAACTCCAGTTCTTCTTCTTTCTTCCCTCTTTACTCCTGACTCCTGACTCCTGACTCCTGACTCCTCCGTAGTTATTTATTTATCACTGTTCAACCGGAC
>NZ_JAAHHG010000059.1 GCF_010692555.1 Okeania sp. SIO3B5
TTGTAGATTAACGATTTAAGGAGAACGGAAGATGAGGGGATAGTGGAACAGTGAAATTTGCCAAAATTTGCCGATTTTGAGCGCAAAGTACGCGTCTTTAAGCTCTAAGAGAATATTTGGTTCAACGCCGCTTAAAAGCCTTCATCCCCGTGTCTGGTGTGTCTGGTGTGTCCCCGTGTCTATCGAGAATGAAACAGCCCTGCCCTCCTGGGAGGGGCGAGGGGTGGGTTGACTCCTGACTCCTGACTCCTGACTCCTGACTCCTGACTCCTGACTCCTGACTCCTGACTCCTGACTCCTGACTCCTGACTCCTGACTCCTTATGCAAACCCTAAATAGGTATTAATACTGTGGCTGCATAGCGATTTGGAGATAAATATTTTTCAGCTAAGTTGAGTAATTCTTTTGGTTGAAATGCTGTTATTTTTTCTGGATAAGCGATCGCTAACTCTGGTTGTGCTATAGTAAAATAATAACCATAAAGACCTGCTAGCTGTCCCGGACTTTCAATGGAAAACACATAATCATTACATAACAAACGCTGACACCTAGCTAATTCTTCCTCTGAAATCTCTTGAGTTAATAACTCATAAAGGCGATCGCAAATTCGTGCCTCTACTTCTGGAATATCTTTCGGTTCTAGCATAGCGCTAATAGTAAATAAACTTGAGTCTTGCTGTAAAGAAAAACTGCTAACAATTCCTTGCACTAAACCTAACTCTTCGCGCAACTCCCTAACTAACCTAGAACTTCTACCATCAGCTAATAATATTGACAGCAAGTCTAATCCATAAGCATCATCTAGCTGTTCGACTCCAGGTCCCATCCAAGCCATTGTTAGACGACCTTGTTCTAATCTGGGCAAATATATTTCCTGGCGACGAACTTCAGTTATTAAGGGTTCTGCTGCTATTTCAACTCGCGGACAATGAGAACATTTTTCCGCAAAATTGGCAAAAGCTGCACTGACTAATTCTATAACCTGGGTTTGTTCTACTCCACCAATAACTACCACTGCCATATTCTCTGGTTGATAGTGATAATTGTGAAAACAACGCATTTCATTAACTTCTCGTTCTCTCAGAAGTTCTGCTGTACCCATAACTGAACGTCGGTAGGGATGATATTTGTAAACATTCTCCATCAATGCTTGAAAACCTACCGAATCAACACAATCTTCTGATTGACGAATTTCTTCTAATACCACTTCCCGCTCTCTAGCAAATTCTGATTCTGGTATGGAAGCACGCAATAATATTTCTGCCAATGAATGTACTACTTCTTCTACATATTGGGCAGCAGTTGTAATAAAAAAATGAGCATAGTCGTGACTTGTAGCCGCATTTGCTACTCCGCCACGATTTTCTATGATTTGGTCAAAGATACCAGGGCCTAATTTTTCTGTTCCCTTAAAAATCATGTGTTCTAGGAAGTGAGCCATACCTGACCATTTATCAGGTTCCTCCCTAGCACCTGCTCTTACCCACACATCTATCACCACTGCTGGAGTGGCTGAAATATATTGATGAATAATTGTTAGACCATTATCTAGCTTAAAAACATTAGCTGGAAAATTAGGAGTAGAAGTTGCTACAGACAATTCTTTTAATAATTATAATTTGGGCTAAAATTTTATTTGCATTGAGATTTAATATTGTAGAGCTTTTTTCCGAGATAATTTGTAACATTTAATACAATCAATGGGTCATTGTTGAGGGGCGGGATGAATATAAGTGGTAAGTTAAGTAGGAGCAGGCATCCTGCCTGTCTCCATCCTGACCTGTCCCTGTCAAGGAGTGAAAATATCAGGAACGGGCAAGATGCCCATTCCACAAAACTCCAAATATAGCGCTGTGCACAGGCAACAGTTTCTACTCTGAGTGTTATTGCTACCTAAATATAGCATTTCTCATAAAGATGAGGTACATTTACGATCCCCCTAAATCCCCCTTAGAAAGGGGGACTTTGAAACCTCCCTTTAAGCGGTTCCCCCCTTATTAAGGGGGGTTAGGGGGGATCTAAAGGGGATCTAAAACTGTATCTCACCAATTTGAGAAACCCTATGTCTAGATTTATCTAGATATCTATAGACGGATATTACCAATATTAACACCAGGTACATTAGCACCACCAAAAGTGCTGATAAATACTGGTTCATTAGGACCTGGAACAGTTTGAGTAAAGATTGCTGCCTGCTCTGGGTTTAGGTCTTGGCGAATTGTATAACTAGCATCTGCTAAATTTGAGAAACCGTAATTACCGTTGGCATCAGTAGCAACGAATATTTCATCAGCATCTCGAACAGAGTTGTTGTTTTGATCGAAGTAAATAACAACACCACCAATACCAGGTTCGCCAGCATCTAAGAAACCATTACCATTCAGGTCTTCAAAAGTTATCCCACTAATAGCACCAGTACCACTAGGTAGTATGGGTGGTGGAGGTGGTATAACTGGTGGAGTAGCACTATTGCCAAAGTTGACAAAATTAGCATCATCCCCTGCAAACAGAGTTAGAGTTGGGTCTTGGGTAGTTTGGAATAGACCTGGTGGGGGAATTTGCAGGACTGTATATGTACCAGGAGGTAACCCATCAAAGTCGTATACTCCCAGTGAATCAGTAATCGCAGTACGTTCCTCATTGTCTAGAATTGAATTATCATTGCGATCGAGGAATACTGTAGTACCAGGAATACCATTCTCTCCTGGTTCTAGCAGACCATTACCGTTGATATCATTGAAAACAACACCACCAATACTAACAACAGGAAGAACAGCTTTTGGTAGTCCTGTTGGATCGTTGGCAAAGTTAACAAAGTCAGCGTTATCCCCTGTTGCCAAATTAACAATGACTGGAGCTGGAACAGTAGAATCAGTGAAACCAGGCAGTGGTTCCTGACGAATCACATAAGTTCCTGGAGACACGTTGGAAAGATCGTAGCGACCAAATTGATCGGTAAGCGCAAATCGTTCACCATTATCTCGTTCCCCATTATCATTGGCATCTATATAGATAACAGCATCAGGTAGTTGAGGTTCACCTGGATCGGCCTGACCATCTCCGTTTTCATCTATGAATGCAATACCAGAAATATTACCAAAACCAGGGGGAGGAATTACTGGAGACTGTCCAAAGTCAATTACCAGATTGGAGTTTTCAAACTCATCAACAGTAATGGTGAGATCTGTTGGAGTAGTAGAAACAAAGTTGTCCGGAACTGGATTCAGACGTAGTGTATAAGTACCTGGCAACAAACCAACAATTGCATATTCTCCGTCTGTATTTGAGAAGGTATTAGGCTCAATATCGTCATTATCGAGAATACCATTTTCATTGATATCGACATAGATACGGAAACCAGGAACACCCCTTTCTACAAATTCATTAGGATCAAGGATGCCATTACCATTCGTATCGTTAAAGTCTTGGATACCATTACCGTTAAAGTCTTCAAAGACAGTTCCAGTAATTAAAGTTTGCGCTTGGTTACCAAAGTTGTAGACAACACTGTCACCTCCCACACTTACCACTGCTGGCGCAGTAGTCTGGGTAAAGCCAGTACGAATTACTTGTAGAAGCGGATACGAACCTGATAAACCTGATGTATCTAGACCATAAGTACCATCAGGACCACTAATTTGATTTGGTTCAAACCCTTGTATCTGTCCGTCTGTGTGCACATCTAGGAATACCTCAACACCAGGCAAACCTACTTCCCCTTTCAGAGGTTCAAATAGTCCGTTACCGTTGTTGTCAGCAAATACAATTCCACTAACAGTATCTCCTCCTGGTGCTGTGACGTTAACACCAAGGTCAACATCATTTAGACTCTGACCGAGGGGAAGATTAATTGGAGTGGGTGAGATATTGGGATCTGGTAGTACCGGACCAACAGTCACACTAATAATAGGGTTACTGCTAGTTAGGAATAAGTTTTCTTGCCGAACAACATCAACTGTGTAATTCCCTGGCGTTAAACCATTGAAGAAATAACGACCATCAGGATCGGTGAAAGTTTCAGGCTCACTTATATCCAGGTTTCCGTCGCCGTCTACATCTTCGCCATCATCCAGTACACCGTTAAAGTTGAGGTCTTCGTTGCTATCCAGGTTTCCGTCGCCGTCTAGATCTAGGAAAACTTGAGCAGTTGGAATACCTGCTTCCCCAGACCCTTGAGAACCACTGTTGTCGCTATCAGTGAAGATTATACCGCTAATGCTGGTGTTGGGGTCAAAGATACTGGTATCACCGAAGTTATAAACGACAACCTCACCTGGAACAACAGGAACAATGGGAGTAGGAGTAGTGTTAACAAAACCAGCAGGTGGTGTTTCTCGTACTCTGTAGTTACCTGGTGGCAAGGTAAACCGATATTCCCCGTGAGCATCTGTGAGAGTAAATGGTTCATTAGCTTCGGCTAAACCATTATTATTTAGATCTACAAAGATTTCGACACCTATAAGTCTTGGTTCATCTGGGCCTGCTAAACCATCACCATTGCGATCGTCAAATTTAACACCAGTAATTGTACCCGCGCTATCAGTATTTACAATTGGGGGAAGAAGTGGAGGAGGCACTGGGGTAGGACCTGGGGGAGGAATTGGAGTTGGAGGAGGGGGAACTATTGGTACATCAGGTTGGTTGCCAATATTCACGAAATTAACGTCGTCACCCCCAACTATAGTAATTACTGGATCGGGAGTAATTTGGGTAAAGCCTGGTTGTTGAACTTCCCTGACTACATAAGTATTCGGTGGTAAACCTTCAAAGCTATAGCTACCATCTACATTTGTAATAGATGTAGGTTCATCAGGGTCTAAAACTTGGTTATTATTGGTATCTAGGTAAATAGTGAATCCACCAAGACCAGGTTCATCTGGATCTACTATATTGTTGCCATTATTGTCACTAAATTTAGTACCAGCGATTCTGCCTGTTAATGTAACTTGACTAGCACTTCTGCTTGCTTCTGTTGTAGGATTATCAGTTGTTACGCCAGTATCAGTAGGAGCGTCTGTTACGCCAGTATCAGTAGGAGCGTCTGTTACGCCAGTATCAGTAGGAGCGTCTGCTGTGGCAGTATCAGTATCAGTAGTTCCTTCTGCTGTGGCAGTATCAGTATCAGTAGTTCCTTCTGGTGCTGCTGGTGCTGCTTCTGGCGCTGGTGCTGCTTCTGGCGCTGGTGCTGGTGGTGGCGCTGGTGCTGGTGCTGTTTCTGAAACTGGTTCTGGAACTGCAATTACAGCATTACCAACATTGAAGACAATGGGAGCATCACCTTGCAGAACATTAATAGGTGCATTCAGAGTAATTTGTTGATCTGGAGTAGTTTGCACAAAACCTGGTTGGGGTATTTCTCGCAAAAAGTAAGTTCCTACAGGAGGATTATTAAAGCTAAAGTCACCATTAGCATTTGATATTGCAGCAGGTTCTGTAGGATCTAGTATGTTGTTGCCATTTTGGTCTAAGTAGAGGGTGAAGTTTGCTAAACCTGGTTCTCCTGGATCTAGAACTCCATTTGAATTAAAATCGTTGAACTTATTCCCTATTAAGTCACCCTGAAGTAAAGGAGTGGCAGGAGAGCTACCAATATTAACAAAGTTAACATCATCTCCACTGGTGACTACAATGACTGGATCTGGAGTTGTTTGAGTAAAACCTGGTTGAGGTACTAATCTGACAACATAAGTATCTGGAGGTAAAGTATTAAAGCTGTACTCACCTTGACTGTTAGTAATGCTGAATGGTTCTTCTGGGTCAAAGATACCATTTTCGTTGAGGTCTAGATATACAGTAGAGTTTGATAAACCTACATCTCCTGGATCGACGGCACCATTGGCATTGTTATCTACAAAATTAACACCAGCGATTACATTTATTTCTGCATTACCAAAGTTGATACCAGATAAAGTTCCCCCACTAGGTACATCAACAGTCCGAGAATTAGTTGTTAGATTAAATCCTACTTGTTCCTCTGCTTCCCGAATAGTCACGCGAGTTGATGTAAGATTAGGTAAGAAGTAAACACCATTACTATCAGTGATATCAAATGGCTCGCCCACATCTAGAATGTGGTTACTATTTAGGTCTGCATAGATCGTAAAGTTTGGTATTCCAGGTTCGTCAGGATCTAAAATACCATTAGCATTAAAATCTAGATATTTAGTTCCTTCAACATTACCAGTCCCGCTAGGAGTAACTATACCAATATCTACAGCTATATCTGGTGGTGTTTCTTCAAAACCAGTAATGATAACTACTGAATTAGGAGTTGTTCTTGCTTCCTCTGGTTGCCTGATAACATCAATGTTGTATTGGCCAGGGAATACATCTACATATGAATAAAAACCAAATTCATCTGTAAAAGTACTGGCTTCCCCTTCGTCTAAAATACCATTTCGGTTGGCATCAAGGAATACTTGGCTACCAGAAATTCCTGGTTCTCCAGGGTCACGGACACCATTAATATTGAGGTCATCAAATAATACACCACTAATATTACCTCTACCTGGTCCTGTCACTGGAGGTGGAGGTGGAATTGGAATGGGAATTGGAGTGGGAACTGGTGTTGGGACACCTATACCACTGCCAAGAGCTATCCTGCTCTCTCTGACCATATTCCCACCGACTATGCTCACTTGTACTGGCAGTGGTGTAGTTGAAACAGTCCCACTAGGCGGAATCTGTCTGACAAAATATTCACCATCGACTAATCCCAAGAAGTTATAGACACCATCTGGACGACTAATGTTAGATAATTCATTGGGGTCTAGAATACCGTTATTATTCTGGTCTAGATAGACTGTAACATTACCTATTACTGATTCTGCTGTATCAAAAACGTTATCACTATCTATGTCATTAAATGTGACACCTACTATATTACCGCTCCCGCCAAGTTGGGAGCTTGCTCTTGTATTTTCATTACTGCTCACGTTCTAACTCCTCCACCGTAAATTTATCCAAATAGCAATTTGTATTTAAGTGACATACTCCCACGCCAACCTTAAGGTATAACGTGGGCTTCTCGTTTCCCAGTCCCGCTATTGCGTTGGACTCCACGAGCTTTAAAGACGGAATGCCCTACCGCCCTATTTTTTATATTTATCGCTGCATTCAAACAGATACATCAAGGCAGGCAATTCCCTGCAAAAGTCAGGAAAACCGTTAATAGCAACGTGACGGCAGAACCATCAACGCAGGCGGTATCTCGCAATGCTTTGAGAAAAATTCCCAAAGCGCCATTCCCATCTCTCGGCATTAAGTGACCAATAATACAGATATACCTTAAATCAAATATGATGCCTATAACCGCTCAACTAAACTTACTCAAAGGTCTGAAAGTATAGTCATTCGTAGTGGGTCAAGCACTACAGGGTTAAACGGCAAACCCTTTATTCCCTGGTCAAAAACATCGGGAATTACTTTTCTAATAATATTCAGAGAAGTTTTCGCTTTCTGTATTTACCCCAATAACGAGTAAAGCTAAAGCGCAGACGCTGAGGATTATATCAGGTTGACAAGAATGTGACAATTAGATTAGAAAATAGACTAGAACATTTTATTCTTAAGGCCATAAACAAAATTTAATTATTTAATCATTAGTAATATTAAGTACCGCTCAACTAAACTTACTCAAACTTACTCAAAAGCCCGAAAGCTTAGTTGTTCGTAGTGGGTCAAGCACTACAGGGTTAAACGGCAAACCCTTTATTCCCTGGTCAAAGACATCAGGAATTACTTTTTTAATAATGTTCAACGACCCATTTACATCTGCATTTAATAATTTATTTTCCCTGGTTTTATACAGCCCTCTTGTTACTCTTTTCCCACTAAATTTCGGTTTTTTATCTCCATATTTTGGTAAATCATCCCCGTCTAAACAGCTTGATTGAGATGTATAAGATTCTTCTGTTATTATGACTTTTATTCCTCTTAATTGGGCTTTATATCTTAACATCCCTATTAACTTAGAATGAGGAATATTCACAAATTGTTGATTGTTCTTTTTTCCTAATTTTATTTCTTGTTTACCAGTCTGATTCTGCCCAATAATTAAGATTCCTATTTCATGGTTTACACACCAATCTATTACTCTTTTACTTGCTGTATGGAGATAGTTTTCTACTCGACAATTTCGTTTGTGAGTTAATTTTTTTAACCGATGAGAATTACATCTATTATGGTTAGTTTTTAATTGAGATTGTAAATAAGAGCGCTGTTTATTGTAAAATGTATTAATTGCTTTTAATGGTCTGCCTTTAATCAAAAGAGGTGAAATTCCTGTTTGATTTGTAGTTACAGCTATTAAGTTATTTACTCCTAAATCTACTCCTGCTACTTGTTGATTTTCTGTTGTTTCCTCCGCTTTTTCATAGACTATTTCTACTATATAACAGCTACTTTTGGGAATAATTCTTGCCTCTATTATTTCTGTCTGTGAAGTGGGGATTTTTATTTCACTCATCGACAGATGACAAATTCCTTTTTTTAAGGCTTTTTTGTAAATTAATTCATCTGGATAGGGCAGAATATTTCGACCTTTTGTTTTATGTTTATATTTGGGAATTTTCGGTTTTCCTAAAAATTTATTTGGCTGTTTCTTCCACTCTCTTAAAGCCGAAAAATAACTTTTCCAACTTTGATCTAATCTCCTAATAATTTGCTTACTTACCTTGGTAGGTAAAGCTTGATAATCATAACTTTTAGATATCTTGTGATAAAGTTCATTAAAATTTAATTTCTCTTGATCGGAAAAGAAATATTGACGATAATAATAGTTACCTAAATTAAACAGATTTTTCGACAAAAAAGCCTTGTGGTCAATTTCTGACCACAAATAATGCGATTTACCGATCACATGACGTTCAACTAGCTTCATACCTTAACTGTAGCTAATCACGACTCAGCAGACTTACTAATTTTAGTTTTATAGCTATAGTTATGAGTAAATTTGAGAAACTTTAGACAAGTTTTACTTTTCTGTATTTACCAAAAAATGAGGTCCAAAGCCTCCCCTCTTAAGGGGATGAAAAATATTCAGTTCAGTATTTCAATCCCAATGCTTTAGTGGTGGGTACTGATAACTGATAACTGATAACTGATAACTGATAACTGATATGACCCCACCTAATCAAAAAATTAGGGGGGGTAATATGGTGTCGGGACGTTATTAATCTATGACAAGTTCCAATTTCAGAGAAATTTTCTCCTATTTCCTGAAACCTTAAGAAAATAGGTAGAAATTGACTTGAATATAAAAATCAAATCAGAGTAATTATCTCTGTTTAATGTTCTTTTAACCTATTGCCTAGAGGATATGATTACTAATGCTACTTAGCTCAAAGTTTCAACCTAAAATTTAGTACGCATCTTGTAATTCATAGAACTCTGGAGAAATATAATCCTTACGCAATGGCCAACCAACCCAATCTTCAGACATCAAAATGCGTTTAAGATTAGGATGTCCTTCATAGATAAGGCCATACATATCATAGGATTCCCGCTCTTGAAAATCAGCCGATTTCCAGATCCAGTAAACGGAAGGAAGTCTAGGATCGTCTCTGGGCACAAATACCTTTAAACGTAATTCTTCTGGTTGGTCTACATCGTCCTTGACCTTAACTAAGTGATAAACACTTACTAACTCTTGTCCGGGACCTGCATCATAAGCACATTGACATTGTAGATAGTTAAAACCATAAGCATATAAAGCTGTAGCTAAGGGAATTAAAAATTCTCTGTCAACTTTGATCATTTCTACTCCCAGATGATCTGGTTCTAGAAACTCATGCTCAAAGCCATTTTCTGTCAGCCATTTTGAAGTTTGACCTGCTTCAACTATTGGAGCTTCTGACTCAGCCACGATTTACCTCCTCTTTTTGTGTAGCTTGTAGTGCTGGTGGTATAGGCATACCTATTGCTTCTGTTAATTCTTTTGGCGGTGTTTCCCGGTCTGATGTCTTGAGATAATTACCATTCAGAATTGGTTCAACCAGTTTCATATTGTGTTTAACAGTGTGGTAGCGATGTACCTGCTGCAATTTAGCCCGTTCTTGCAAAGATTCATTGGCAACTTTTTTTCTCAGCTTGATGACAGCATCAATAATTGCTTCTGGACGTGGTGGACAACCAGGGATATAAACATCTACTGGGATTAATTTGTCTACTCCACGGACTGCTGTAGGTGAGTCCATGCTGAACATTCCGCCAGTAATTGTACAAGCACCCATGGCAATGACATATTTAGGTTCTGGCATTTGCTCATAAAGACGTACCAAGACTGGGGCATACTTCATGGTGATTGTACCTGCAGTAATCAACAGGTCTGCTTGTCTTGGGCTAGATCTTGGCACTAAGCCAAAACGGTCAAAGTCAAATCTAGAGCCGATTAGAGCTGCAAATTCAATGAAGCAGCAGGCTGTACCATACAGTAGAGGCCACAAGCTAGAAAGTCGTGCCCAGTTGTAAAGGTCATCAACTGTAGTTAACACAACATTCTCTGATAGTTCTTGAGTAACCTGGGGAGATTGCTCAATAGGATTAATAATTTTTTGGTTTTGATTTGGACTTAAGACCATTCCAAAGCTCCTTTACGCCATGCGTAGACTAAAGCAACAACTAAGATTGTGATGAAAATTAGGGCTTCTATAAATGCAAGAAGTCCCAATTGATGAAAGGCCACTGCCCAAGGGTATAAAAATACTGTTTCTACATCAAAGATGACGAAGACGAGGGCGAACATATAATAACGGATATTGAATTGTATCCAAGCTCCACCAATTGGTTCTACACCCGATTCATAAGTAGTTCTTCGCTCTGGGCCACGAGTTTTAGGCCGCAGTAGTTTAGATGCAGTTAAGGCAATAACTGGAACTAGGCTGCTAATTAGCAGGAAGCCTAGAAAATATTCGTAACCACTAAGAATAAACACAATTAACCTACATTCCTGAAATAACTAGGGCTTTTATCTGTGAACATTTTTACACTCTCCAGTTAAATTAAAAATTATAATGAGAGATTATTTTTTACTTTTACTGCCAGGTAGTTAGTAAAAGGATTTAAAACTTATTTATTTTTTGTTTTCTTGTTATTCTATCAATGCTCTGAGCGATCGCTTGCGTTACCATTACAATTTTTTTGTGATATTTGTCTCAAGGAAAGATGTTAAATATGAATTCTGTCTCCTGTCTCCTGACTCCTGACTCCTGACTCCTTCTTCATTATGCAAATCATCTCAATTACTTTTTTCGTTCATCAAATCCCAAGTAAAAAATTTACGCATAAATACTTGCTATACATGATTACTCAATCACAGTAGCTATGATTTTATTCTGAATTCTGTCTCCTGTATCCTGACTCCTGACTCCTTCTTCTATTTTCAATACCCATCTCCTCGAATTGCAACAATTCTGTAATAATAATTAAAGATGTTCTCATAATAGCTATTCAATTTTTTGGAACTATGAGCGAGGAAGCCACTGAGGCCACAGATGAACAGGATCGGTATGAATGTCGAGCCTGTGGATATATATATGAACCGAAAAAGGGAAGTTCTAGTGGTAATATTTCGCCCGGAACTGCTTTTGCAGATTTACCCCCTCGTTGGCGCTGCCCTGTTTGTGGAGCCATTAAGGTTCAATTTGTGAATGTTGGACCAACTGAAGGTCCTTCAGGATTCAAAGAAAACCTTGGATATGGTTTTGGTGTTAATACACTCACACCAAGCCAGAAAAATATCCTAATTTTCGGCGCTTTAGCCGTGGGATTTTTGTTTTTCTTGAGCTTATATGGTTTACGATAAGATGGCCTTAACAGCCTGTGGCTGGAAGTCAGGATTCAGGAGTCAGGAGTCAGTAGATTTTTTTTGGACGCGATAGATGGAAGTAGCTGGCTCCTAGCTAGAAGCTTTGCCTGGTATAAATCCCCACCGTCACGTGCGGTGTCCACAATTGGTTGGGGTTTTGTAGACGCGGAGCGGCTTGTCGAAGACTATCCCTACAGACATTGCTCCTGTCTCCTGTATTCTGTCTCCTGACTCCTTCTTCAAGGCTTATTAATGATTTAATGTGATGCACTCAATAGTAAAGTTCTGGAAACAAATTTTCATAATATTAGCAGCAGTTATACTTTGTAGTGGCTGCAAAAATTCCTTTTTACCAGGAATGAGTTACAATCCCTGGGAAGTAATTCAACTACCAACTGAGGCTAAGTTGTTTGATATCGGATTTACAGGCAATCCTGACCATGGTTGGATTGTCGGTGGTAATGCTACTCTCTTAGAAACTACTGATGGTGGTAACACTTGGCAACCTAAAAGTATTGATACAGTAGAAGAAAAAGACCGCTTGACTTCAGTAAGTTTTAATGGTAATGAAGGGTGGATTTTAGGACAGCCTTCTTTACTTCTACACACAGATGATGAAGGAGAGTCTTGGACTAAGATTTCTCTAAGTTCTAAATTACCAGGTGATCCTAATTCTATTATTGCTCTTGGGCCAAATTCTGCTGAGATGACTACTGATGTGGGAGCTATCTATCGTACAAAAGATGGTGGCCTAAATTGGCGCGCTCAAGTAGAGGATGCTGTGGGAGTAGTGAGAAATATTTCCCGTTCTCCTGATGGTAAGTATATTGCTGTTTCGGCTAAGGGTAATTTTTACTCTAGTTGGGAACCAGGCCAAAGAGCTTGGACTCCTCATAATCGTCAAGACTCTCGCCGTTTGGAAAATATGGGGTTCAGTGATGATGGTCGTTTATGGCTATTGGCACGAGGAGGCCAACTGCGGTTTAGCGATCCAGAAAATCCTGAAGAGTGGGGAGAAGCTATTACTCCAGAATATGCCACAAGTTGGGGCTTATTAGATTTGGCTTATCGAACTCCTGATGAAATCTGGATTTCTGGTGGTAGCGGTAATTTACTTCGCAGTGTTGATGGCGGTCAGACTTGGGAAAAAGACCGTGATGTAGAGAGTGTTCCAGAAAATTTCTACAAAATTGTTTTTATTAACCAAGAAAAAGGTTTTATTCTTGGTCAAAGAGGAACTGTGTTGAAATACAATAGTTCAGAAGTTTCAGAAGCTGCTTGAAACTTAACTATAGCAGGGAACAGGGAACAGGGAACAGGGAACAGGGAACAGGGAACAGGGAACAGTGGCAAAAGCTTTTCTCTGTCTTAGGTTTATCATTAATCTCTATCAAACACCAACTCTTTCCTTGCTATGCAATATTGGATAAATATTCCTAATAATAAGAATTGAGTAGTATTACTCAGATGGGAAAAGGTAATTTCTTGATGTTGTTTGAGTTGCTGAAAATTTAGGCTGGATATGTTAAAATTGATCCCGTCTAACTAACACATAAAAATAGTAGATGTTAAAGAAGGCAAAAAGTTAGTCTATACTTTAGCTTTTAACAAACACAGAAAACTCATACCATTAATTAGTGATGGGATGAGTTATTTAGCAAGGTTTTAAAACTATCATATTGAGATGATGGTTAGAAATAAATTTGGAGGATAAAATTAGATGTCTGGTGGCAGTACAGGTGAGCGTCCATTTGGAGATATCATCACAAGCATCCGTTACTGGGTAATACACAGTATCACTATTCCAGCTCTGTTTGTTGCAGGTTGGCTATTTGTAAGTACAGGTTTGGCTTACGATGTCTTTGGTACACCTCGACCTAACGAGTATTATACTGAACAAAGACAAGAATTACCAATTCTATCAGACCGTTTTGAAGCTAAAAAACAAATTGATGAATTTATTGGTGAATAATTGAAAATTTAGGAGATTTTTATTATGACTAGCGGAAATCCAAATCAACCAGTTAGCTATCCAATTTTTACAGTTAGATGGCTAGCAGTTCATACCCTTGGTGTGCCTACAGTTTTCTTTTTAGGTGCGATCGCAGCTATGCAGTTTATTCAAAGATAGGAGTATATTATGCCTTTAGATCGTAGTGAGAATACTAATAAGCAACCAGTAGAATTAAACAGAACTTCACTCTACCTTGGTTTATTGTTAGTATTTGTTCTTGGTATTCTGTTTTCGAGTTATTTCTTTAACTAATTCGGGAAGTAAAACACAAAAATTACTTAGTATTTAAGTCACCCTATTGGGGTGACATATACTTAGTAAAATCAAGTAGAAAGTTAACAAGTATATTGTTGACAAATTACCTTATAGGTAAAATTTTTTTAGTATCAAGTAGTTTTGAAATAATGAGGTGAAATATTATGATGTCCGAACCAGGTAGAATTCCTTTATGGTTGGTTGCTACTGTTGCCGGAACTGGTGTACTTGTAGTTTTGGGTCTTTTCTTTTATGGTGCCTATGTTGGTGTAGGTTCTTCTTTATAAGTTTATAAGAAAGACTTGAAGTTTGATTTTGTTAAATAATCTCACTGTGTTTGAAAGTGGGATTATTTTTTTTTGATGTTTATAAAGCATAGGTTAAAACACGGGGGCTTTCAACGTCGCTTTTCGGTAATACCAAGCGTGAAAAAAGAATGCTACAAAAAGGTAGATATTGATCCGATATGCTTAAAAATAGCTACTCCAGTTCATTTGAGATAGTTATATCTATTTTTTTTCCCTTTTTTTCAAAATTTATATCATGTCCGGATAATTAGGGCTTGCTGAATAAAATTGTAATCAATACCAATTAAGGCTTCCAGGATTAAATATTGCTGAGGGGATGCAAGGTTTTTGGCTCAATTAGTCTCAAAATGCTAATATTTTTCTCTGACAATGCCGACAATGTGGCCGTAGCAGATAGTCTAAACTGTTCCCAGTTAAGTGTTCCCTGTTCCCTATCATCACCATCAGACTTTTTCAGCAAGCCCTAATTATCGAAGATGAAGCGATCGCTCTCACCTGAATTCTGACGTTAAATTAGCGATCGCTCCCAAAAAAAATTACTATCCTCAACTTAAGCAGGACTTACGCAAAAGGTGAAATCATACACCAATTGTATGGGGGTTAACCCCTACTATGTATAGTGGTTCTGCGTAAGTACTGTAGAATTTACTAACGTTGGCGTTACAAAAATTCGTAATTATGATTTTTCCCTTTGTTTCTTGAGCCTTAAGCTTTTTCTGTTTGTTCAAAAAATGTATTAATTGATGCAATTTAGACACTAGGGTGTAAGATGTTATTTGAAAATCTTGAAATGTGACTTTGGCCTAATTGTTGTCAAGAATACATTAAATTATGTTAACTTCTTCAAGTAGAAATTCCTTCAACTTTTCAGTTCAATCAATTGAGAATTATCAGAACTTACTGGCGCAAAACCACTTTATTTACGTGGAAACTGAAGATCCTAGCTGTGACTGGATTAAATTTGCTAAATCGGTAACAGGTGAGGATTTAAGACCGCAATATGGGAAAGAGATATTCCATGTCAAATATGAACCCGAATTTCTGAAATTTTCTGATGCTAGGGGTCAAAAACCTTTGCTTCCTCATACCGAAGCCACCGATTACCCAAGTCCACCAAAATATCTAGGGCTTTGGTGCAAAAAGCCTGCTGATTGTGGTGGTGGATTAACTACCTTAGCTTATGTGGAAGGATTCCTGAAGACTCTTACGGAAGTAGAAAAGCAAAAACTGATGGAGACTCAACACTACTTTGGTGCAACCGGAGGAGTTCACGCCAACCGAACCAAGGGAGCAGTTCATACTATCCTCTCATTTAATGACAACAAACCTATTTTCCGATTTTCTTGTAACTATATTACACACGGTGACTACAGCCCCGATCCAGATAACCTAAACCCTTTCACTCCCGATCCATTTTTGGCAGAAATTTCCGATCGCTTTATTAAGTATTACGAGGAAAACCACATGGCGATTCGGATGGATCAATACTCATTTTTGCTTTGGGACAACCAATGTATGGCACATTCAAGAACCACCTATAGCGATCCAACTCGAATCCTAGAACGCATATTCTTAGGTTGACTTTTAGCTGACTTTTGAAGCGTGTTGGGGGGTGATTAACTGTTGAATGAAAATTGTATAAAGGGGTAAACGAGTCAAACGTGGTTTATTCAGGAGTGGAACTGGTATAGTCATTAATGCCGATGTTAATGGCAGTCTTCAAATATAAGATAAGAAATTCCCAGGGGCATTTACTGCCGAGGGAATAGTGAGCTGCGCCGAGAGCGCCAGTATTGGTTAATCCAATATCAAGATATTAAGCTGTCACGATTTTCTACAGTTTAGTTCGTACGGTTACACCTTGTTGCCTCCCTTCAAGAATTAAGAATTTAGAATTAAGAATTTAGAATTACCTCTTCTTAATAAACTAAGAGGATTGGTTAAAAGGATTTTTTTTCTTTTTTTTCCATGAATGGAGAGGCTTTATACCTGAATTTTTCGATAATTCTTTTAACGTTTCAAGTTATATCGCTATAGCGGAGGCTTCAAGTGGCTTTCCCAAAGCATCCCATAGAAAATTAATCAGAATAACTTAATGAAAATCTTCAATCAATTGGAATCCAATGTGCGAAGTTACTGCCGTTTATTTCCTACGGTGTTCAAAACAGCACAAGGAGCCTTTCTAGAAGATAAAGAAGGTCGTCAGTACGTTGACTTTCTCTGTGGCGTTGGTACCCTGAATTACGGACATAACAACCCACAAATAAAAGAAAGACTACTACGTTATTTAGACTCCGACGGTATTGTCCACGGACTAGATTTAGCAACCGTAGCGAAAGAAGAGTTTCTCGAAACTTTTGCAGCTACTATTCTTCAACCGAGGCAATTAAACTATAAAGTTCAGTTTCCAGGCCCGACAGGAACGAATGCTGTGGAAGCCTCTCTGAAACTGGCTCGCCAGATTACTGGACGGGAAAATGTCATTGCCTTTTCCAATGGCTATCATGGCGTAACTCTGGGTTCTTTGGCAACAACAGCCAAGGCTTCTCAGCGAGCAGCGGCAGGAATTCCGACCACAGGTGTAAATTTTATCCCCTATGATGGCTACTTGGGTGAGGATATTGATACAACTGAATACCTAGACAAAGTCCTTTCGGATGTAGGTAGTGGTGTAACGCTGCCAGCAGCAGTGATTGTCGAAACCATTCAGGGGGCAGGTGGGGTGAATGTGGCCTCTTATCAGTGGTTGCGATCGCTCGAAAAAGTCTGTCGCCAACATGATGTCCTCCTCATTGCTGACGACATTCAAGTGGGATGTGGACGGACGGGTTCTTTTTTCAGTTTTGAAGAAGTTGGCATTTCTCCTGACATTGTCACCCTTTCCAAATCCTTGAGTGGTTTTGGCCTTCCGTTCTCACTGGTACTGATCAAACCCGAATTTGATCGGTGGAAAGCAGGTCAACACAGTGGCACTTTCCGGGGGCCTAATCTTGCCTTTGTCACTGCGAAAGCAGCCTTGGATATATACTGGCAAGACGACAATTTGTCAATAGCTGTCAAACAAAAAGGAAGCAGAATGCAGTTACGATTGGAAAAGATAGCTAAAAATAATTGGGAGTCAGGTTTTTCTGTTAGAGGAAGAGGGATGATTCAGGGGTTAGATTGTAAAGATGGCAACCTAGCCGATAAAATCATCCGCACAGCCTTTGCTAATGGACTAATTATGGAAACTGCTGGGGCACAGGGGCAGGTGATTCGATGTCTGCCACCTTTAACTGTTTCGGAAGAAATATTAGAGAAAGGGTTAGACTTGCTGGAAAATACTGTCAACGAAGTTATGGGGAAAACAGTTTATAAAGAATTAGTTGATGTAGGAGTATCTAAATAATTGCGTATGAATGCTGTCATTGAACATTCTCAAGAAGTCCTAACTCGGATCGAACAAATTGAAAGCATCTGTGGACGCGATATCGGTAATGGTATAGAGCCGCTGGTGGAGGCTGCCAAGGGAGGACTGCTGGGTGCAGCTCGCTCCATTGCTGAACATCCATCCCCCCATGTGGCAATTATGACAGGTTTTTTTGTTCCTCGTGCCACTCCTCCAGCGGCGGAAACTGATGGTCCCATTGGTAGCGCTCACTTAGCAGCGGGATTACTTCGAGTTGGCATCCCGGTACGTTTAGTGACCGATCCTTTATGTCTGAACGCTGTCAAGGTAGCTGCCCAAGCAGCCGGAATATCTGCTCAAGTTCCTATTGATGTTGTTCCTGTCAATGCAGCTAGTGTAGAAGATCCATCTGTGGCTTCTATTGTGAATGCCTGGCAAAGTGCTGAACTGCCAGTTTCCCATGCGATCGCCATTGAAAGAGCTGGTCCCGGTTATGATGGTATTGTATGGAATATGATCGGCAAGGATATCACTGCTGATACCGCTCCTTTGCATCTCCTATTTACTCTCAGTGAAATCATCTCCATCGGCATTGGCGATGCTGGCAACGAATTGGGTATGGGAACCCTTACTAAAGAAATCATTGCCAAAGGTGTCAGTACAGGAGAAAAAATTGCTTGTAGTATTCCTTGCAATCATCTAATGGTTTGCGGGGTATCCAACTGGGGGGCAATAGGCTTACTTACTGCTATTGCTTTGCTTCGTCCTGACTTGAAATCTAAGTTAACTGAGGGATTAACTTTAGAAACCGATAAACATATTTTGACTAAGATCGTTTATGAGGGACCTGCGGTAGATGGGGATACGGCGGTTCAAGCTCTCACAATTGAGACTTTTCCCTGGGAATTTCATGGCAAAGTACTGACAGAAATTTTAGAAGCCGCTGGTTTGATCGAGTCAGTTTGAGAGAGTTAAAACTTAGTTGACAAGTTACGTTATTACGCGATACGATGCGCTAGTTGATGTATAGTCATTCTAGTTAAGATTGAGACAAGGGTTTCTTGCTTTGAAAGAGTTTTAGCCGAAAAAGTGTTCCAGTCTTATTCAGAATGACTATAACAGATAAAGTAGTGAACCAAGAGAAGCTGCTGAGATATTAGGAGTTGATGTGCGCACGTTGGTCAAATGGGAACAAAGCGGTCAAATGAATGCCATAAAAACCCCATCGGGACAAAGGCGCTATGATATTACTCCTATATAAAAAGTACACCCGCAGTTACTAGAAAAACTATCCTATATTGTCGAGTATCAAGCAATGCTCAAAAGCCAGATTTGAATAGGCAAGTAGCGGAACTACAAAGTCTTTATCCTCATGCTGAAACTATTAAAGAAATAGGTTGTGGCTTAAACTTTAAACGTAAAAAACTATTGAACCTATTGTCTTAAATATTAAAAGGCGATATCCAAAAAGTTATAGTTGCTCATCAGGATAGATTATATCATGTCCGGTTGAATACTTACATTTTGGAGGAGGTAAGGCAGAAGTCAGAAGGCAGAAGGCAGAAGGTTTTCTCCCTTTGTAACCTGAATTTTATACACAAACGATGCTACCGGACATGATATTACGCAAATTTATCTTGAAAACGCTATATGTAGGGGCGAATGGTATTTGCTAACGCAAAGCTCCGCTAATATCATGTTCGGATAATCAGTTATAAAAAAACTTTATCCCTTTTAACCCTTTCTTCCCTTCTGCCTCCTGCCTTCTGCCTCCTGCCTTCCTTCCTCCAAAGTGTAAGTATTCAACCGAACATGATATAACGCCCTCACTCGATTTAGTGTCCGTGCGTAAGTTTTGTTAATCTTAATTACTTAGGAGTCAGGAGTCAGAACTTAGGATTGATTATGAATCCAGTTGAATAGTCGTCATTGCGACGATAGGAAGCAATCTCGTAAACCCCTGAGATTGCTTCCTTCCACTCCGTTCCAGTCGCAATGACTTTACAGTAACTAATTACCCGGATTCTATATCAGGAGGGAAGAAAGAGGAATAGAAGGAGAAAGTTTTTTGGTCGCGTAAACGGAACGGATTTCTATAGCCCTCTTCTCCGGACATGATATCATACCTCAAATGAATTTGAAAGAGCAGCACTAATACTTTTATCTAAAATATCTAGTCCTCGTGTCAACGTCTCAGAATCAATGGTGAGTGTAGACTGAAGATTAATCACTTCTTTATTTACTCCCATCGGTTCAAAGATTAAACCCCGTTGGAAAGCCTCATGACTCACTTTTTTCGCTAACCCCGGTTGTTGGCAGGCGATTCCTTGAATTAGCCCCAGTCCTCGATGTTCGCCACCCAGTTCTAGATATTGAGCGATCATTTCTTGAAGTCGCTGCTTCATAACTTCACCTTTTTCTGCGATTTCCTGTTCAAAAGTGTCTGTCTGCCAATATTCATCGATCGCAGCCGTAGCAGTCACAAAGGCTAAATTATTGCCTCGGAATGTACCGCTATGTTCCCCTGGTTTCCAGCAGTCTAAGTCACGTCGAATCAGCACTACAGCCATCGGGTTTCCATAGGCGCTTAAAGATTTAGCCAGACAAACCACATCCGGTTTAATTCCCGCCCGCTCAAAGCTAAAGAAAGGCCCTGTTCGACCACATCCCACTTTGATATCATCAACAATTAACAAAATTTCTCGTTCTTGAGTCATCTGAGCTAGGCGTTGCAGCCAAGGAATGCTGGCAACATTAATTCCCCCCTCAGATTGAACGGTTTCTAGAATCACTGCTGCGGGTTTTTCCTGATTTAGACTCAACTCATCCAGCAATTTTTCTAATTTATCTAGACTGTCGTCTTGGGTGCTATTTTTTTCCTCAAACGGAACCGTTAAGACGTTACTGAGGGGAATTCCGGCAGCTTTTTGATAGACAGGATTAGGTGTAACAGCAAGCGCTCCTAAAGTGTGACCGTGGTAACCTCTGGTAAAACAGATAACTGTTTTTCGACCAGTCGCTTTACGAGCAAGTTTCAAAGCTGCTTCCGCAGAATTGGTTCCCGTAGGACCGGTAAACATCACCTTATAGTCGAGTCCTCGTGGCTTTAAAATGACTTCTTCAAAACGTTCAAGGAATTGTTGCTTGGCAGAGGTAAACATATCGAGGCTATGGGTAATAGCATCTGAGTCTATGTATTCTAGAAGGCGCTTTTTTAGCTTGGGGTTATTATGTCCGTAGTTTAGGGCACCGGCACCGGACAAGAAGTCTATGTAAGTGCGGCCATTCTCATCTGTTAATCGATCTCCCACTGCCTTTGTAAAGACTGTGGGAAATAATCTACAATAGCTTCGGACTTCGGACTCCAGTCTAGTGAAAATGCTCATCTTTTAAATATTTCTTCTGTTTAAGAGATTATGCCATGTGCTTAAAGTCCATGGCCTTGTAAGTTTTAAGTTCCTATACCACATTTGCTTGAGTTAAGTTAATGATACTTAACTTTTACTAAAGGAGGATTGGAACCTAAAGTATTATATACTTTTTAGAGTAAATTAGATAAAATTAATCGGTAGAGAAAATAATGAAAGAAAGTGCATTTACAGAGGCTGACACTGAGGCTTTGTTCGACGATCGCGAACGAGACCAACGTTTTCGCAGTTTCTGGCATCCAGATGGTAGTCTCCACTGGGGCTATTTTGAGAATTTAGCTGATGCTCGACCCGAGGACTTTGCTCCAGCCTGCGATCGCTGGGATAAATATATGCTCGAACAAAGTGGTATTACTGCGGAGTCAAGAGTGCTGGAGATTGCCTGTGGAAATGGTAATGCTGCTATCTGGCTAGCTCAACAGACAGGATGTGAGGTCGTCGGAATCGATATTAGTAGTAGTTATATAGACAATGCTCGGTCAAAGGCTAGTAATTTCCCTTCTCTGCGCGTTACTTTCCAAAAGGAATCAGCAACTAATTTACCTTTCGAGAATGGTTCTTTTACCCATGCCTGGAGTCAAGGCGCTCTTTACCATATTCATGAACTGAATACAGCTCTGGCGGAGGCTCACCGTGTTCTTGGTTCTGGCGGTATCTTCTTGTTTGATGACTTGACAACGCCAGTAGAAGAAGTCAGCGAGACTAGCCGTAAGTACGTTTACGACCGCCTCCTATTTAGCCCGACATTTAGCCTTAAAGAATATGCAGAAACACTCACTCAGTTAGGATTTAGAGTTTTGCAGCAAAAGGATATGAGCAAACATTTGGAAAAAAGCTATGAATTAGTGCATGAGCTAGCTCGGGAAGAATATGCAGATATGAGTGCTGCCTTTAAAAAAACCCAGGAAGTGATTGCCTCTAATGAGTTGGGTTGGTGTTTCTTCCTTTGTGAAAAGGTTTAGTGATTTCTAGGAAATTCAGATATTGTATTTGAGTGACATTGAAGAGAAAATGTACGCTTTCTGTTTAATTATGCGATCGCGACAAACCAAAGTTAAATGCCTCAATATAACCTACCGAAAAATTGTGGTTTAAAGCCTCCCCTTTTAAGGGGATAATAAAGAAAAATTTTCATTATTAGTCAATCCTCTTCTTTTCAAGGAGAGGTAATTATTAATTATTAATTATTAATTATTCATTGTTGAAAAGTGGATTTTTCTGGCACTCAAAACTGTGTTTGCCGGAATAGATATGTTTAAAGATGACGGTTAAAATTAAAATATAGTAAGCATCTTAGACCAAAGTTTATATTAGTATTCTATTGCTAGTCGCGTATGATATAATTGATTAGCACGTGCTAATTTTCAACAATGAACTCTTTTACTATAGCTAAAACAATTGGGTCAATTTATTGTGTAGGTCGTAATTATGCTGACCATGCAAAAGAGCTACACAACCCAGTTCCCAAAGAACCAATAATTTTCACAAAATCTCCTGCATGTGTTGTACCATTTGAAGGAAAGATATTTTTACCTCTTAATTTAGGGCGATGCGATTATGAAACAGAGATTGCTATCCAACTTGGGACTGATTTGTATCAGGGGGATATAAACCAGGTTTTAGAAGCAGTTAGTTATGTTGGTATTGCTCTAGATTTGACTCTTCGCGATCGGCAAAATGAGTTGAGGGCGAAAAAGTATCCTTGGGTTCTAGCCAAAAGTTTTGTAAATGCTTGTCCATTGTCAAAGTTTAGGAAGGTGGATCGTGTCACAGAATTAGAAGAACTGGAAATCAGACTTGAAGTAAATGGTGAAGTTTGTCAACAGGGGTCTAGCAAACAAATGTTATTTTCTATTCAAGACCTACTCTGTTTCATTAGTCAGTATATACCGCTACGTTCGGGGGATATTATTTTAACTGGGACTCCACCTAATGTTGGGCCTCTCAATAATAATGATTATTTGGTTGCTTTTCTAAATGGGGAAGCTATTGCGGAGGCTGAAATTATTAGAAGTTGATGTATAGCAGGGAACAGGGAACAGTTCATTAATGGATAATGGATAATTGATAATTGATAATTACCTCTGGTTAAAACCGTTACGGATTCAGGAAAAAGAGTAAAAAGAGGTTTGTATTGTACTGCAAGCATTGGATTAATTCATGAGTCACGTGAACGGTTCTCTAAATATTATGAAAAAAGCAGCTCCCTTTTGTCTTTGACTATGGGATAGAGAAGCCAGTGCGTTGGGCGGTTCCCCCGACTTGAAGCAACTGGCGTGGTGTTGTAGTGCCTCCTCCGGAGGAGCTGCGCTAACACCCAGTCAGAATAACACCTGCAAAATAAGGATATGTCATATTTGACCATATTTTTATGAACTATTAATTATAGTTAAAATACCAAAATAATCGGGAAATTATACGCCATATTATCAAAATAATTGGGTCGCGCAACCCCGCCTTTTAAGGCGAAATATTTTTGGAGAGTTGCTGAAATCCCCTACTTCCCCTCCCCTCCTGGGAGGGGTTAGGGGTGGGTTGGGAGGGGTTAGGGGTGGGTTAACTTCTGACTTCTGAACTTTTGGCTTCTGACTTCGTTAAAGCAGTGCTACATAAGTTTTGTAGTTAACAAAAAAACCGATAAGTTTCAAGCACAAGTATTAAAATTATCAGCATCTATTATGAACTTACTAACAGCTCTAGGACTACTAGCAGGCAGTTTAACAACTATTTCATTTTTACCTCAAGTTATCAAAACTTGGCGCACTCGCTCCACAAAAGATATCTCTCTAGAGATGTTTGCTATTTTTTGTTCTGGTGTATTGATCTGGATAATTTATGGCATTTTGGTTAAAGATGTACCAGTGATTTTTACTAACGTTGCTACACTGACTTTAGCTTCCCCGATTTTGTGGTTTAAACTAAAGTATAAATGACTGGCGTTGGTGAATGTAGCTATGATTTTTGTGCTTAGGGAATAGGGAATAGGAAATAGGGAATAGGGAATAGGGAATAGAGAATAAGGAATAGGGAATAGGGAATAGAGAATAAGGAATAGGGAATAGGGAATAGGTAGGGACGTTGCATGCAACGTCCCTACAGATTATTTTGTTTACTGATAACTGATAACTAATAACTGATAACTGTTTAAGTATGTCTAATAATATATTTAATGCTGAACGTTTACTCTTCACTCCAGCAATACCTGAACCTAATGCCATACCAATTATTTTTGCTTTTCCTAATGAATATACTGTAGGAATAACTAGCCTTGGTTATCAGATTGTTTGGGCAACTTTAGCAATGCGTTCCGATCTACAAGTTAGTCGTTTATTTACTGATATTAATGAACCTCTTCCAGCAGAAGCAGAATTATTTGGTTTTTCTGTTTCTTGGGAACTTGATTATGTGAATATTTTCAATATTCTGGAGTCTTTAGAAATTCCTATTAGGGCTAAAAATCGTTTGGGAAAAAATTATCCAATCATATTTGGTGGCGGACCTGTTTTAACGGCAAATCCTGAACCTTTTGCTGATTTTTTTGATGTAATTTTATTGGGAGATGGGGAGAATTTATTAGGGGATTTTATTGATGCTTATCAAGAAGTTAGAGGAGCGGATAAACAACTAATATTAAGACATTTAGCACAAGTGCCAGGAATTTATATTCCGAGTCTTTATGAAGTAACTTATGAAAGTGTTGATGGTGCTATTAAATCTATTGAACCTATAGATAAAGATATCCCACCTATGGTGCAAAAACAAACTTATCGGGGTAATACTTTATCTGCTTCTACTGTGGTGACTGAAAAGGCAGCTTGGGAAAATATTTTTATGGTAGAAGTGGTGAGAAGTTGCCCGGAAATGTGTCGTTTTTGTTTGGCAAGTTATCTGACTTTGCCATTTAGAAGTGCCAGTTTAGAAGGGTCTCTAATTCCTGCTATTGAAAAGGGATTAACTGTTACAAAACGTTTGGGTTTATTGGGAGCTTCGGTAACTCAACATCCTGAATTTGATAGTTTATTGGATTATTTGAATCAGCCAAAATATGATGATGTGCGGTTGAGTATTGCATCGGTTAGAACAAATACGGTGACGGAAAAATTAGCAAAAATTTTAAGTAATAGGGATACAAAATCAATTACTATTGCTGTAGAAAGTGGGAGCGATCGCCTGCGAAAAATTATAAATAAAAAGTTAGAAAATGAGGAAATTATTGAAGCTGCTGTTAATGCTAAAGCTGGTGGTTTAAAAGCTATTAAATTTTATGGAATGGTGGGGTTGCCGGGAGAGGAAGTAGAAGATTTGGATGCTACGATAGAAATGATGTTGGCTTTGAAAAAAGCTGCTCCTGGTTTAAGATTAAGTTTGGGATGTAGCACTTTTGTACCGAAATCTCACACTCCTTTTCAATGGTTTGGAGTCAACTCTCAATCAGAAAAAAGACTGAAGTTTTTGGAGAAACAATTACGCTCAAAAGGGATAGATTTTCGCCCAGAAAGTTATAAATGGTCGGTGATACAGGGATTAATTTCTAGGGGAGATAGAAGGTTGTCTAATTTATTAGAATTGGTAAGAAATTATGGTGATTCTTTGGGTAGTTATAAGAGAGCTTTTAAGGAGTTGCATGGGGAGTTACCAGAGTTAGATTTTTATGTTTTTGATGATTGGGAGTTAGAGCAAATTTTGCCTTGGAATCATATTCAAGGTCCTCTACCTATGGCAACTTTGAAAAAGCATTTAGCTGAGGCAATAGGGGAAGTCAGAAGTTAGAAGTTAGAAGTTAGAAGTTAGAAGTAATCCCTGACTCAGTTGCAAGCATTTAGCTATTAGCTGTCAGCTTGAGCGTAACAAGACTCTCTCCTTAAGGACAGTTTTTAAATTAAATAATGAAATTACTTTTTGTTAGGAGTTACTCAATTAAAGCTATCTCTTATTTTGTCTTAGTATAAATAACCAATTACTTTGTAGCTTTGCTTCTAGAAATAGAGGCAAAGCGATATTTATTCAAGTTTGAGTATTAATTATTACATACTCCTGCAACAGGTAATATCATCTCCGGTTGAATATTGATAAATAAACGACTGAGGAGTTAGGAGTCAGGAGGGAAGAAAGAAGCAAGAAGAAAGAAGAAGAGGGGGAAAAGGAGAAAGTTTTTTTTATCACTAATTATCCGGACATGATGTAATCCTATTGTAATAAGGAAGTAATGTTCATTCAAACAAAAATTCCTAGAATTAAGACTAATGTCAGAATCTCAATTAGGTGTAAAATACGCAGTTGATTTAATAATCTGTATTGATGCTACAGGCTCAATGACTCCTGTTATTGATTTGGTAAAGTCAAGTGCTCTTAGCTTTTACAAAGATCTAGAAGACAGGATGAAGAAAAATCAGAAAAATGTAGATCAAATTCGAGCAAAAGTAATTGTTTTCCGTGATTATTGGGCAGATAAACCTGACGAGGTAATGGTAAGTTCTGAATTTTTTGATTTGAGGGAACAATCTTCTGAATATGCTAATTTTGTATCTTTAATTGATGCAAAAGGTGGAGGTGATGAGCCAGAAAATGGCTTAGAAGCTTTAGCAATGGCTTTAAACTCAGAATGGGAAAAGGGGCAAAATTTTGCTAAACAGCGTCATATTATAGTTGTTTATACTGATGCCAGCGCTCATTCTTTAGAGAAGGAACCAAAGCCTAATTATTATCCTAGTGATATTCCTAAAAATTTGGATGAACTAACAGATGCTTGGTTAGAAATGTCAGATTCAGCTAAAAGATTACTTTTATTTGCTCCAGATGCTAATCCTTGGACAGTAATTGCTAGTTCTTGGGAGCAGACTATCCATTATCCTTCTAAAGCTGGAGAAGGTCTTCAAGAATTTGAAAATGAAGAGATTATAGCGGCAATTGTTAATAGTATCTAAATAATTTCTGTTGGTTACAGTAATAATTATGATGGTAGTAACTTAGTATTACTACCACATATTTTTTAAGTTAGAAATATCTAAAAACAAGGAAAAAACATATCTAGTTTCATGGGTAAAAACTGATGGATAAAGATAAAATTCTAGTTATCAGCTTAGATAATAAATCAGGTAAAAGCGAAGATTTTCAGATTGCAGAAAGCTATGACGAAGCAACTGTAATAGGAGTTTTTGATGGTTTAGGGGGAAGAATTTTAGGTACTGCTGAAGAAACAGGGGGAAGGATTGCTTCTAGGAAAGCTGCTGAAATTACTCAGGATATTTTGGCAGAATCACAAGGTAATTTAGATAAAGAGCAAGCTTTAAAAATTAAAGATAAGAGTTGTAAAAAGCTTAAAGAATTTGCTGAAAATAATCTTCCAGTTTCGAGAATTAAAGGGAAATTAGCTTCTAAAAGATTATGTTCTACTATAGCGATCGCTAGTCTTTTTAAGGAATTGACTGACAATCAAAAATATTTGGTTAAAATAGCTTGGATGGGGGATTCTCGCATTTATTATTTGCATCCTCATCAAGGGTTACAGCAGTTAACTAAAGATGACTTAAAAGAAAGTAAAGATGCTTTGGAAGTTATCTATCAAGATCCACCTATGTCTCAGTTTTTAACAGCAGATCCAGAAGCAGATTGGAAAATTAATTACGAAAAATTTGAGTTTTCAGAAGAAGGGTTTGTTTTGGCTTGTACTGATGGATGTTTTCAGTACTTACCTGCTCCCTGGGAGTTTGAAAAACTTTTGCTAAAAACTTTAATAGAATCTAATTCCAACGAAGAATGGCAAAGTTCACTAACTAATTTTTATCAAGATAATAAGCATGATGATATTACTCTTTTGGTTTGTTCATTAGGAAAGAATGAGCTGGATTTTCAAAATTTTCATAGTGCTTATCAATCACGTTTAGAACATCTGGATAAAAATTATAATATTCAAAGTGAGAGTAGTCGTGATGAGCTAAAACAAATGTGGGAGCAATATCGAAAAGGTTATGAAAATCAGCCAGAAAAAATAAAAGTAAAAGACTCTGTAGATGATGAAGAGGTAAAAAATAATGATTTATCTGGTGCAAAGAAAAAAACTGAATCAAAGCAAACTATTGATGAAAAATCTAGTAATGTTTCAATGAAAGACGAGGGTGAAAATCAAGAAAACTCTCAAAAAAAAGGATTGCCAAGAATTATGGAAGTGATCGATCAAAATGAAGATTCAAAAAAATTAACAAACAATAATTAAAATAATTCATTGCTAAGAGGAAAAAAATGACTTATAAAAAAGGTGACAAAATTGGTAAATATACTGTTACTCGTGATTTTGATAGTGCTAATGGTGGTCAAGGTCAATGGGGTTTTGCTGAATACAATGGTGAAGAGTATTTTATCAAAAAATTTCTCAGTCCAGTATATCCTGAAGTAAAAACACCAGGAAGTGAGAAAGGAAAACAAAAGAAAAAAGATAAATGTCAAGAATTTGCAAGAAAACATTTAGCGATGATGAAAGCACTAAAATCTTGTGGCGATGGTGGTCTAGTTGTAAAAACTACGGATTTTTTTAAGTATGGTAATGAGTTTGGCAGTCATTATTTTAAGATATCCCAAAAAGTTAATACTAGCAATTTGTGTAATGAAGTTTATAACCTCGATTGGAAAGAACGATTATTTATAATGCTAACCTCAGTTGGCGCCTTAAAAATATTACATAAAAATAGCATTATTCATTTAGATTTAAAACCAGATAATATTTTAATTCAAGAATGGGAAGGAAAATTAATTGCCAAGATTATTGACTTTGACAGTAGTATTATTGAAGGTGATTCAACACCTTCTGAAGAATTAGTAGGAGACCCCCTTTATTTATCTCCCGAATTTGCGAAACATATTAATACTCATGGTGAAGAATCACCACCGACTAAAAAATCTGATGTGTTCTCTTTAGGGTTAGTATTTTGTCAGTATTGGACAGGAAAATTACCTGGTTTTTCTGATAAATATCGTTATCCCTATGAAGCTTTGCTTAATGGGAAAAAACTGAAATTACCAATGAAATTACCAATGAAATTACCAAGATTTTTTTCTAATAAAACAAAAGAGGAAGAGCTAGCAGAAAAAGCTGTATTTGAATTAATTGAAAAAATGTTAATTTTGGAGCCACATCTACGAATATCAACTGATGAAGTTCATGAGAATTTAAAAGCTATTCGTAGTGGAAAATTACCAAAAACTTCTCTACCAGCAGAAAAAAAAATATTACCTAAAGTTAGTCGAATCAAAACAAATTTGAAAACAACAAACTCGGAAAAGCCAAAAGAAAAAGAAGATTATCCAAAGCATAGTAAGCATAGTAAGGTTAGAATTAATTTTACTAAAAAGAGTTAAAGATGTGTAATTAAATCTAGTTAGTCAATAGAAGTACCTAATATAAAATTCAAGCTAATTTATAGATTGTGCTAAATGTCTATTTACAAGTGTAACGAATGTAGCCACGAACACAATCAATTGTCAAAACCTAGTGAGTGTGAAATTTGTGGTGCAAATGATTTTAAAATCATAGAAGAAAAGAAAGACTTATTTAGAGAAGTTAAAACATCAATTCCTTCAGAGAAAAAACCTAAAAAAACTTTTAAACCACCAACTTTTACAAAACCATCACCTCCTTCATCAAAAGTTACTAAAAAACCAGAATCCATCGTTAGACTTAAAGCTCCGGTGTCAGATTCCAAAGCTATTTATAGTCGTTCAACTTCAAGTTATTCACGACACCGTAGCACCACTCCATCTAGAATAAAGCATTTACCGACACGGCATAGAATCGCTCGATTTAAAATAAAGAATTTATCGATATTGATTGCTGGTTTGAGTATGGTTGGCTTGACTATTTGGGGTATAATTATAATTATGCCAACAATGGTTTCCTGGTTTAAAAACCTTCAAACACCACCAAAAGTTGAAAGAACTGTACTTGATGAAAATTTTACTAAGCCATCATCACGTTGGTCAATTGGTGAATTTGCCAAGTTTAAAGATGGTGGTTTATTTCAGCAAGTTTCAAAACCTAACCGAGGTTATTGGAATTCTTGGGATGCAAATTATTTACCTTATAATATTCAAAAAACTGATTACTCTGCAGATTTAACAAAAATAAATAGCCCTGACAATGAAGCTTATGGAATACTTACTAGAATTCGAGGAAATAACGATCAAAATTATTATTATTTACTTATTACAAGCAATGGCTATTTTTCCATGGGAAAACACTCAAAAGAAAATTGGGAAAATAAGATAAACTGGAAGGAGGATAATTCAATAAATCAAGGTAATGGTCTTAATAGATTAAGAGTCGTCACTGAAGGGAATTTAATTACAGGATTTATTAATGGTAAAGAAGTAGGGAATTTTAAAGATAATTCCTACAAATCTGGGAATATAGGAGTATACTCAGAGAGTGGCAAACAAGGAAATGGAGTAGCTGTAAATTTCGACAATATTAAAGTTATAGCTACTGTTTTTCCTTTTTTAGGAATTCAGATGAATGATATTACGCCTGAACTGAAAAAAAAGATTAATCAAAGCAATAATTCTTTTAAGCTTAGTCAAGATAAAGGTGTTATCATAACTAACATTTATCCTAAATCTCCAGCAAATAAATCAGGGCTGAAAGTGGGCGATATTTTTCATAAAATTGATGGCACGTTAATAAAAGATACAACAGAAGTTCAAGAAAAAATTAAATCAAGCAAAATTGGAGAACAAATCAAAATCGAAGTTATCCGCAATGACAAAAAAGAAAAAATTAAAGCAATTCTAGAGCCTTACCTTATACCTGAAAATTAACCAAATTTTCTAGAAAAATACCCTTCATTTGAAATCTAATGAAATTACTTTTTGTTTGGAATTACTCAATCAAAGCTATAGCTTATTTTCTCCTAGTAAAAACAAGCTATTAACCTGTTGCTTTGCCCCTATTTCTGTAAGCATTCAGCTATGAGCTGTCAGCTCTCAGCAAAAGGAGGAGATTTTTAATGAATATAGACTTTAAGGCCAGCTTTTATAGTTAGTAAAGCTTTTATCTAAAATTAAAAGAAATAGCTGATGGCTGATAGCTGACCGCTGAATGCTTACCTATTTCTAGAAGCAAAGCGATATGTATTCAAGTTTAAGTATGAATTATTGAAGAAAGTCACTACCAATAAATATTTAATTGTATTATGTATTGTCTCTTCTAGGAAATAGGTGTCAAAAGAAAAGCACAACAACTTCTATCTTTAATTCCCCATCCAACAATTTGCCCATGACTATTAATAGATAGTGCTTCCTTCAGAACCCAACCAGAGGAAGGATCGATCAAATCATTTAGGTCTTGCATCTTATTAAGACTATCCCAAATAAAAGCTCTTTTAGCCCATTCTTCTTGCTCTTTATTTATTAGCTTGTCAGAATAACCAACTATTACACCAGAATCATTAATACTATGAGCTTTACTGTCAAAAAATTGTAAATTGATATTATGAGAAATAGTACCAAGGTCTTGAAATTCCTCACTGCCATTCCACAAGAAAGCTCGGTTATTGTGTTGAGGTAAAGAATAAAAACCAATCACCTGACCAGACTTATTAATATCTGAGCCTAAAAAACCTGGTAATTCTTGAATATCTTTGTCACTATTCCATATAAAAGCTTTTACTATTAAATCTGAAGAAACAGAATAGCCTACTACTTTACCAAAACAGTTAATTGCGTAGGCACTACTTTCTATATCATCAGAAATACTAAGATTTTGTATGCCTTTTGTCTCATCCCAAATAAAAGCTTTTCTTTGACCATTATTGGTGACAGAAAAACCTACTACTTGACCAGAATTATTAATACTATAAGCCTCACTCAAATTGTTGTTTTTGGTATTAAGGTAATGTATGCCTTTTGTCTTATCCCAAATAAAAGCTTTCCGTTGACTACAATCATATTCAGAATAGCCGACTACTTGGCCATCGTCATTAATACTATAGGCACAGCTAGAATCATTACCAATAGTACCAATATCTTGCATACCTTCGTTAGCGTCCCATACAAAGGCTTGTTTTCGACCTATATCATTAATTGAATAACCGACTATTTGAGCAGAATCATTAATATCTTTAGCTACAGTTATATCACCTCTAAATGTTCCTAAGTCAGTCAGATCGTAGTAAGAAGCAGCAGTAGGATTGAATGGTTTTACACTGGGCATCAGTAATTGTGCTGAGACTTGGGATGGTTTAATTTTATGATTTATAGATTGAGGTAATATCATAGTCATTTGTTTTGTAATTTATTAGGGGTTATCTACATTTTTGCTTCACTACTTAATTAACCAAGAATAAAATAAGTAATTACGTTCAACTTCATGAGAAATCAGCCATTTCTATTAGTTTGTTTTGATACATTTTTTTTTACCCCATGAATATTGTTGACTTGAAAATTAGACCTCTAAACTTAATTAGGGCTTGCTGAAAAAGTCTTTTTTAAGGAGTAGGGGAGTAGGGGAGTAGGGGAGAATTTTTTTGCCCAACTATGCGCTAAAAATGCGCTCCATGCATGAGCATGAAGAGGTGAAAACCATGTACTTTTTCAATACCTAAAAAGGCACTTACCTTTATCTGGTAATTATTTAAGATTTAATCAGCAAACCCTAATTAGACCTCTAAATTTAAATAGTATCATAAATTAATAAGATTTTTATAAGCTATATTTACTGTATATATTTACTTAGTATTCATCAAACTAGCAATTATTTTAAGTTGGTATTACCAAATCTTCAATTAGATAAATTTGTCAAGAGTATATAACTCTATATCAATTACAGGTATGCAATATCTCTAAATTTATAGTGGTAATGTTCGATTTTAATTGAGTTTTGACATTCGGATGTGACAAGCTATGCATTATTTGTCTATACATTTTTTTCTATAAATCTGTAAATTGAATTAGTATTTATACATTATTAAAAATAGAAAAAATTGAACTGAAGTTAGTATAAAAAATGTATAATAAAATACAAATCATGCTTAAGTATATAAACTTATTGGAATGAAAAACTACTCTAACTTTAGAAATATTGTGGTGTCAGATTTAAGTATTTTTGATGAGTTTTTAACATTAGCTTTTACTTCCAGTCTGATACGAGAAAATTAACCATCAAAAAACTAAGTAGAGCTGCAACTTCAGGACTGTTAAAATAGCAATTTGGTAATTGCCCTACACAGAAGTAGCTCCTAATAGTAAACAATAATTATGATAAGTCTTGAGAATTAAAAATGTTGCACTTTAGGTATTCAACGTTAATCAATGCCCCAGTTGAAATTGTTTGGGAATTTCACGAACGTTCTGATATTCTGCAAATCCTGACACCGCCATGGCAACCAGTCCAAATTATCCGTCGTCAAGGTGGACTGGAAATAGGGGCCATATCAGAATTTCAGATTTGGCTTGGTCCCATTCCTGTGAAGTGGGTGGCCGTACATACAGAGTGTGAAAAATATCGTCTGTTTACTGACGAACAAAAAGAAGGGCCAATGACTAGCTGGACTCATCGTCATCAGTTTAGTGAAGAAGATGGTAAGACATGGTTAACTGATGCGATCGCATTTTCTTTACCTGGAGATTGGTTAGCGGAATCTTTTTTAGGTTGGTGGGTAGATTCTCGACTAGAGGATATGTTTCGGTATAGACATGATGTTACAAGACGGGAATGTGAGTAGGGGAGTGAGGGAGTAGGGGAGTAGGGGAGTTAGGGAGTAAGGGAGTGAGGGAGTAGGGGAGTAGGGGAGTGGGGGAGTAGTGCAAGATCGGAATAATTAACTAGCTATTAGCTTTTAGCATTTCTGTTCCGGAATACTCCACAAACAGTTATCAGCTTTTATTCTGGATTGATATCAAATCCGGTGGCATTGGTATAATTCAAGATTAGGGGAAAATAGTCAATATTGTAGGGGCGTTAACGATAGTTATGCGAAGCAAACGGCCGTTCGCCTATATTTCAATGCTTTTAGATTTAATCAGCAAACTCTAATTAGGGTTTGCGCTCAAAAGTCTTTTAGTAGAGGGAGGAGACAGGAGACAACCCACCCCTAACCCCTCCAAACCCACCCCTAGCCCCTCCCAACCCACCCCTAGCCCCTCCCAGGAGGGGAGGGGAAGACAGGAGAAATGGGAATGAGCGAGGAAGTAGGAGTAAGAATTATCCCTTAATTTTTCTGCCCAACT
>NZ_JAAHHG010000590.1 GCF_010692555.1 Okeania sp. SIO3B5
AGTAGGGTTTAAAGGAATAAGATATTTTGGATTAATGCCTATAATCCTTACGAACATTACTGAATCATTATTATTACTTAATAACTGAAGTTCCGTTGGAAGTATAGCATTATTTTTGGGAATTGGTATAACAAACAAAAAACACTGCTAGCTAAACACGGTAGCGAGGCACCCCTGGTATTGGGGATTAGCAAATACAATTGCTGAGTATCAAGAAACCAA
Source organism: Okeania sp. SIO3B5 (assembly GCF_010692555.1). Lineage (GTDB taxonomy): Bacteria > Cyanobacteriota > Cyanobacteriia > Cyanobacteriales > Microcoleaceae > Okeania. The sequence goes on from NZ_JAAHHG010000590.1 coordinate 223, forward strand.
AAAACGCCCTATAAGTATTCAACCGGACATGATATAATCTCTGTAGGGATGTTTCATTAGACATCTCCTCCAAATGAGGGAGTAGGGAGTAGGGAATAGGGAACCCACCCCTCGCCCCTCCCCCTCCGGTGGAGGGGAAGAATTGATAATTTCTTTGGGATAATTGATTTTATTTTTTATTATTGGAGATGTCTATTGAATGTCCTTAAACTCTTTTTCACGGCTATGTCTAATATTTTTGTTTAATTTATATGCCATGATTTGATAAATGAGTTAAAGTTATTCAAAGTAATATTAGTTAAGGTATGCTGAGATCCAATGAACCCACTAAATCGGTTTTCTGATCGAGCCAAAGATTACGCTCAGTATAGACCAAATTATCCAAAAGAAGCGATCGCTTTAATGATTTCTGGATTTGAAAATCCTTCTGAATTAGTAGCAGCAGATATTGGAGCTGGTACAGGAATTGGTTCTAGAATGTTAGCTGAACAAGGTATTAATGTAATAGCTATTGAACCAAATATTTACATGAAAAATGCTGCTCAATCTCACCCTTTAATAGAATTTAGACAAGCAAAAGCAGAAGCGACTAATCTTCCTAATGAATCAGTTGATTTAATAACTTGTTTTCATGCTTTTCATTGGTTTAATCTTGAACCTACTCTACAGGAATTTCACAGAATTTTAAAACCATCTGGCAAATTAGCTCTTTTATGGAATAACTGGAATAGAGAAGATGGATTTACTAAAGAAAATAGTAACTTAATGAAGCAGATATCTAAACATCATCCAAACACTAAAAAAAAGCTAGGCTTTTCAATTGCTTCTATAGAAAAAAGTTCCTATTTTGTCAATTTCCAACATTCAACATTTGCTCACAGACAAGAGTTAGATTTATCAGGATTAATAGGTCGTATTATGAGTTCTTCATCAGTGCCAAATCAAGGTTATGAACGAGAAGAAATTACGGCAAGTTTGAAAGCATTATATGAGCGATGGGTAGATCAAAAAGGTCTAGTTTATTTAGTATATCGTACAGAACTATATGTCGCTGAACCCAAGTTAATAATTACTCCAAATCAGTTTTGATATCAAATCCGCTTAATTAGGGCTTGCTGATTAAATCTCAAAGTATTGACTGATATTAGTATTAGCCTTTTTTACCTTGAAAAAAGTATTTGGTTTTCAGCCCTTCACGCTCAAAAAGGAGGGCATTTTGGGGCGGTTGCGAGGCAGAAAAATCACTCTTGCTATAATGAACGACAATCTTCTCTATAGAACCCATTTGAGATCTATATAATTGTGGTAGTCAAGTCTTTTCGCGCATCAATTTTGAGAAAAAATCATCTGAAGGAGTGTTGAATTTTTTGTACTATCTCTCCCCACATATTCCCTCTTCCCTCTTACCTCCTGTCTCCTGTCTCCCCCTCCTGGGAGGGGCTAGGGGTGGGTTGTCTCCTGACTCAAGGCTAAAAAAACTTGATATTTATGAAGATACGGTTAGGGGTTCTATAACTCCCATTTCTCCTGACTCTTAACTACTCCCTACTCCTTACCTAAATAAAAAGACTTTATTCAGAAAACCCTAATTACAGTATAGATCCTATCAAAGAAGTAGGGGAGTAGAGGAGAAATTGAAATAAATCCTAGATTGCCAGTATCTTATAAAGCTAAGTACATAACCGGATTTCATATAATATCATGTCCGGTAGCATCGGAGCGTGCATAAAATTAAGTTGACACTCTTGAGAAAACCTTCTGCCTCCTGCCTCCTGCCTCCTGCCTTCCTTCCACCAAAGTCTAATTATTCAACCGGACATGATATAACTATGATCTTCAAAGTGATCCTCTCTCCTCCTGATGAGGTAATCCTGACTTCTCCGTCGTTTATTTATAAGTATTCAACCGCACATTATATTATTTCTATTTCTGCTCAAAAAAATAACTTTGAACCTAGAGTCTGATTGTTTAGAGAAAAGAGTGCAAAATTTGCTAAATTTTTCTATTTTTCTAATACGCTTTTAGCAATATATGCAAATTAAATGTTCAATTATTAATTGAATATTTTTATTGATTTTATTATAAATTAACGAAAAAAATTAGTATCAAACGATGCAAAAAGTAAATTAACACTCTGACATACTGAATTATAGTGTTTCCAAAAGCACTTTCAACAATTAATAATTAATAATGAATAATTAACAATTACCTCTCCTTTAAAACGGATAAGATTGACTCAAAGGAAAATTTTTCTTCTGTTGTTCGATTGGATATGGCGAGGAAACCTGCTCTTGACAGAGCTGCTCTGCTTTATATGTTCGGAGCAAAACGCCATCCCTCGACCGCTTTTATCCCCTACAAAATTTTTCGGTAATTCACAAATAAAACGTTAGAAAAAGCAGTAAACATTTTTTTCTACAAACCTGAATTAATCTCAATTAGTTATATATAATTATCCCTCCAATCGAGTAATAATTTATTAGGGGATAGTGTATTCATTTGTCTAGTATTAACAATTTTATGGTTAGTATGTTTTCTCGAAAAGCAAAAAATGCTACTGAAAAATTATTAATTAATCCCAAGAGTAATTAGGAGTAATATAATAGTGAAAAATAAAGTATTTTCAACAAAAAAAGCAAACAAAAAAAAATGCGTTTTTTCTGGCTTTAATCATTGGTTTAAATCTCTAACTCTAAGTATAATTCCTGCTCTTTTAACTACTTTACCAGTAAATGCAGCCAAGCAGGTTTCTATTGGTCACAAAGGTCTAAATATTTTTATTCCTGTATCAGCATTAGAAAATTATGCCAAAAGTGGAGAAATTAGCTATGAATTAGCTAGTTATATGCTACTTTTAGAAGCTGAAAAAGAAGATAAATATCGGGAACTATTACAAAACCGCTATAATTTTCCTCCTCAGATAGTCTCTCAATTTATCAACTCGCCTATGGGAGAATTATTACTCAGAAATTTAGGGCAAGTAATCAAAACTTCATCAAGTTCTGAAAATGAGAATTTAACTGCTGTTGAAAATGGTGCTGAAGAAATTAGAACTGCTTTATTAAAGGCAGCTAATGATACTAACGGCTTAACTATCATGAATTTTATCCGTCATTTTCCCAGTGATACGATATGGCTGGATACAAAAGAAATTTTGGCTGTAACTGAAAAAATCACTGCTGTACAAGAAGACACAAAAACTTTTATAGAAACTGTAGCAAATATCACACAAACAGAAGCTTACAGAGAAGAAAAAATAGATTTTTCTCGGTTACCAGATATTAGGAAAAAAGGACAATATAGCTTTTCCAAGCAACAAATTATCCTGGCAGATGAAGGGCGCGATCGCCGTTTTTCAGTACAACTTTATTTACCCAATATCTCTTCAACAGAAATATCAATTCCTGTAGTAGTAATTTCTCATGGTTTAGGTTCCAATGGAGCTAATTTTGAAAGTTTAGCTAAACATTTAGCTTCTTATGGATTTGCTGTTGCTGTACCTCAGCACCCAGGTAGTGATTATAAATATACCCAGAAATTTTTAGCAGGTAAAACTAAGGATATGTTCCATGGCAATGAATTTATTGACCGTCCCTTAGATATTTCTTTCTTATTAAATGAATTAGAGCAGTTAAATCAATATCAATTCCACAATCAATTAAACCTGAAAAAAGTAGGTATATTTGGTCATTCCTTTGGTGCTTATACTGCTTTTGCTTTAGCAGGTGCAGAGATTAACTTTCAGCAACTAAAACAAGACTGTGGCCCACAAATGGAAGTTTTGAATATGTCGCTACTACTACAGTGTCGTGCTTTGGAATTGAAAGCTCAAAAATATAATTTGAAAGATGATAGAATAGCAGGAATATTTGTACTCGATCCAGTCAATAGTAGTTTATTTGGAAAAGCTGGTTTGAGTCAGATTGAGTTACCTGTGTTGTGGGGAAGCGCGAGTGAAGATAAAATTACTCCTATTGTTTTAGAGCAAGCAAACTCTTTTACTTGGTTGACAACTCCTGATAAATATTTGGTCTTAACAGAGGGAGCAGATCATATCAATATTGATTTTGAGGCAATTAGAGAAAATAGTTTCACTTCTCTAGCAGAGTTAATTCAACCAGATCCAGAAGTAGTCAATGGTTATGCTAACGCTTTTGGTTTAGCATTCTTCCAAACTCATGTCGCCGATCGCCCGGAATATAGTTCTTATTTGCAAGCATCTTATGCTCAGACTATCAGCGAACAACCTTTTAATCTGAGTTTGGTGCGGTCTTTATCACAGACTCAGTTAAGTAAAACATTGAAACAGGCAAGAAAAAACTAATTGAAACGATATCCGGTTGGGTATCTAAAGAGTGGGGTGTGAGCTATAGGAAATAATATGAACAAACCTAAATCATTCCCCACATTATGACTATAGCAATACAATTTCAGACATCACGGTAAGAAAATTTTGGCCTGCTCTACATGAATGCGCAATCAGTTTTTTGATTGCCTATTGCCTGAGTAATATCATGTTCAGATAAGAGCGCGATAGAACTCCGTTCCGCTTACGCGACCAAAAAAACTTTCTTCCTTTCCTCCTCTTTATTCTTGCTTCTTTCTTCATTTCTTCCTTCCTGATATCAAATCCGTTTAATTCGGTATAAAAAAATATTCCATCTTCACCCAGAGCGGAAAGAATTCTGACTTCTCTTCCCTTCTAAATTCTGAATTCTGGATTGCAGAATTGCTGAATTCTGATTCACTATCTTATTACACCGATGCTACCGGATTTGATATGACTCCTGATTCCAGACTCCAGACTCCTTCATCGTTAATTTATAAGTATTCAACAGGAGATGATATAAAGCACCATACTACTTATTTTTGGTGAGTTTACTTTTTAACTGATATCTAACCGTGGAATAAACTGCTTTGTAGGAAGCATTGATATCATATTCTTCTTTCAACCATTTTTGAATTTCTCCATAACTCTGAAAACCATTATCGGGGTCGTTAAGTCGTTTTTGTAACCCATCTCGTGCTGCTGGTGGAATTGCTGGTTTGCGCCCCCCACTTTGTTTTACCTGCAATAACCCCGATAATCCTTCTTTACGATATTGTCTCAACCACCTTTGCACTGTAATCCGATTTACCCCTAAAGTAACTGCCAATTCTTTGACAGTTGACACTTGACCAATTTTAAATAGATATAGTGCCTGAATCTTCTGAAAGCCACTTGCAGTTTTTTGGCCATTTAGCAACGTTTTCAGTTCTGGCACTGTTTCTGCAATTTCTATTTTACATACCCCGGCCATATTTATTTCCTCTCAAGTCCATACTGCTGTTCCGGTCTAAAATCTTTATATATCATATCTGTAGCATACAAAAAAGTAAATTATTCTGATATTTTCTTTAGACTTCTTGCAGAAGTCAGGGAATAGGGAATAGAGAATAGGCAATCGCACCGCTATTACCTGTTTTCCGAATTACTCTAGGGTTTGCTGATTAAATCTTAAATAATTACCAGATAAAGGTTTTAGCCTTTTTAGGTATTGAAAAAGTACATGGTTTTCACCTCTTCATGCTCATGCATGGAGCGCATTAAAGAGCGCATAGTTGGGCAAAAAAATTCTCCCCTACTCCCCTACTCCCCTACTCCCCTACTCCCCTACTCCCCTACTCCCCCGCTCCCCTACTCCTTAAATTTGATATTTAATCAGCA
>NZ_JAAHHG010000591.1 GCF_010692555.1 Okeania sp. SIO3B5
GTTAGAGTCTCGGCTAAACCTTTAATAAATGCTGCCCTTGGTTCTTGCCTATTTTGTTGAGCTGTCGCACCCTTATTACTTATAATCTTCTTTTGATTAACGTGAATCATTTGAGGTACAGTGGTTTCCCGATGGTGCCAGATACCTTTCGGACCGCGCCGAGCCGGAATTATTCTAGGCATTCCACTCTCAGAAACTGGAATTTCCCAAAATCTGCCTTTTTTTTCAGCTCCTTTGACTCTACCTTGAGCGAGTAAAACTAATAAACGTTGACGAGAGATACCTAATAAAAAAGACGCTTCTCTAGTACCCATAAATTTCTCCTTAACTGTTGACCAATAGTTAGGTTTAAAAAAAAGATAACATAGAAAGAAGTTATCTAATAATAAGTATAAACACTCATTATACGAGAGATACCTAATAAAAAAGACGCTTCTCTAGTACCCATAAATTTCTCCTTAACTATTGACCAATAGTTAGGTTTAAAAAAAAGATAATATAAAAAGAAGTTGTCTAAAAATCAGTATAAACACTTATTATTGGTTTTGTCTACAAATGATCCCTGAGACATGGCATTAATAAAAGTAATTACTGCTTCAACCCCACGACGAGATTGTAAAAAATAACAAGTTTCTGTCACGACGCACCAAGTTGTAATTAGAGGTTCATTGTATTTAGCAAAAATATTTTTAACAGTTTCATGGTAGTTATCATTTTTGTTAGCTAAAGCAACCCAAAATCCAGTATCAACAATAATCATTTATTCACCCATTTCTTTCATCAAAGTTGCCTCGCAATTTTCAGCTAAATCTGGTTCTACCTCAATACAGCTAATAAAACCAAGTTGGTTAAATTTTTCGAGGTGGTTCCTAGAGTCTTTTAAGACTTTTTCATAATAATTTTCTAGGGCATCTCCGATAATTTTATCAATATTTTGTTGATTTTTTTCTTGGATAAAAGCCAGTTTTTGAGCTTGTAATTCGTTGATTTTAGTAGCAATTTCCATCCTTTGTTTTTTTTACTAGATATAGCAATCCTATTATAACAATAGTAAGGGCAAACGGCTGTTTCTCTGCGCGACTTACAAGAATAAGTTTTTAATGTTTGACAATTTTGTCTTAAACTAAAAAAAGTAATAGTCTCTTATAGTTCAAAATTCTAAGGTTATGGTCAAGTGGAGTCCTGAAAGCTACAAAAATCGCAGAAAGCGTTTTACTCTGTTGGTGATTTGCTAAAAAAATTACCTTTGTAAGCTCTAAAAAGATTTATTGAAAATGAATGATTCTGTTTCTACTCCGCAACTACCAATAACGATTGGAGTTACAGGAGCATCAGGACTAATTTATGCTGTCAGAACTATTAAATTTTTGTTAGCATCCAATTATACTATTGACCTAGTAGCATCAAAAGCTAGCTATTCAGTCTGGCAAGCAGAGCAAAACATTAAAATGCCTGCCGAACCAACTAAACAAGAAAAATTCTGGCGAGAGCAAGCAGGAGAAGAAAACAATGGCAAACTCCGTTGTCATCCTTGGCAAGATATAGGAGCTAATATTGCTAGTGGTTCCTACAGAACTAAAGGTATGATTATCATTCCTTGCAGCATGGGAACAGTAAGTAAATTAGCTGTTGGGTTCAGCTCAGACTTACTGGAGCGTGCAGCAGACGTACAGTTAAAAGAAGGTGGTAAACTAATATTGGTGCCTCGGGAAACACCTTTTAGCTTGATTCATTTACGAAACTTAACTACTCTAGCAGAAGCAGGAGCAAGAATTGTCCCGGCAATCCCAGCTTGGTATCATAATCCCCAAACTATAGAGGATTTGGTAGACTTTGTAGTAGCTCGTGCTCTAGACCAATTTGGTTTAGATTGTGTTCCTATAAAACGGTGGATAGGCCATGAATAGATCTCGTAATTTACTATTGTTGGTAGTTTTAATCTTGATAATCCTTGGGTTGGCCTTGTTTTCTTGGCAAAATTGGTCCCCTAATTTGTCTTTAACTTTTTTGGGGTTACGATCTATACCTTTACCTTTGTCTCTATGGATTTTAGGTGCTTTTCTTGCAGGTGTGATTACTTACTTGTTGATTTATGGTATTTTCGGACTTTCAAATTACTTGTTAAAAAAGAATTTACAACCTGCTAGACTTCGTTCTAGAAAGTCTCATCATCAAGATAGAACTGAGGAAGTTTGGGATGCTTCACAACCTCAAGTAACTTCAGATTCTCAAAGCTCTTTTAACCTGAATAAAGATTCAGAACCAGCTAAAAAAAATGAAAATTATGATGATTGGCAACCAAGACCTCCCAGGGTTAATCGTTCTTGGGATGGCAGTACAGAGGAGCAAGGTTCAGAAGAAATACAGGAATCTGTAAATGAAAGTGCTACTAAAAATCATGAAGCAGAACAACAGCCAAAAACAGCTTCTAGGTCTGGTTCTGTATATTCTTATGGTTATCGTGATAGTGGCAGTTCAGGTGTTGGTCAAACTGAATCTGTTTATGATGCAGATTATCGGATAATTACTCCTCCTCCTCCTGAAAATACATCTATACCTACTCAAGAGGAAGAAGATGAGCAAGTTTCTGATAAAGATAATCAGTCAGAAGATCCAAAATAAGTTTGGCTTTTGTTTATTGATACTATAACCGTTAAATCAAAGATTATAACAGGAGTCTTCTTTCAAAATTAGACCTCTGGTCATTTCAGTTATCAGTTATCAGTTATCAGTACCTCTGCCTGTTTGCGCAGCATTCCGCAGGAAAGTCAGAGCCTTAAAATATTGAACTTTATTTTTTTTTCATCCCCTTTAAAGGCTATGCTTTATAAACATCTTTCTTAACATAAAAATTGACACGCATAGACAAGTTATGTACGAGTCTTTAAAAGGTTTTTATCATAGAAAAAGTGTATTAATAAAGTACATTTTTTTTGATAGCTTAAGTAGTTTTTCCTATCTACTATGATTCTTTCTCCTTTCTCCCCTGCTCCCTGCTCCCCTACTCCCCTGCTTCCCACAAGGTTTTCAGGAGTTCCTTATAAGGGATAGCTTTAAAGGGGGGGCTTCAGACCTTATTTTTTGGTGAGAAAGATATAGATTTTTTTGCAGGAGTAGGCAACAGTTAATAATTAATAATTAATAATTAATAATTAGGGTTTGCTGAATAAAGTCTTTTTGCTGAGGTAGGGAATAGGGAATAGGGAATAGGGAATAGGGAATAGGGAATAGTTAAGAGTCAGGAGGAACTGGGAGTTATAGAGAAGTTGGTCGTTCATAGTAGCAAGAGTGATTTTTCTACCCCCTCACCCCAAAATCCGCTCCTTTTTGAGCATCAAAAGCTAAAAACCTGGTACTTTTTCAAGACTAAAAAAGGCTAAAAGCTTTATCAGTCAATGCTTTTAGATTTAATCAGCAAGCCCTAATTAACAAATACATCTCTTTAAAAAAAAGAGGATTGACGCGGTAGGTAATTTTTTTTCTTTTTTATCCTTTAAATGAGAGGATTTAAACCTTAATTATTCAGTAAGATATTTTTACGAAAAAGGCATCAAAAAGGATTTTTTAGGGTGAATTTTTCGCATCCTTAGCTTGCTGTAATTAAAAGGTTTATTTGTTTTCCGGAAATGTCTATTATTTATGATAGTTTTTTTTAATCAGTAATTTATGAATGTTAGTAATAAGAAGTTTTTACAAGGAGTAAATCTTTATTTAGTTGGGATGATGGGAGCTGGTAAAACAACGGTGGGAGAGTTGCTGGCCAAAGACTTAGGATATCGTTTTCTAGATACAGATAGTTTGATTTCTCAAGTTGCTGGCAAGTCTATCAATGAAATTTTTGCTGATGAGGGTGAAGCAGGGTTTCGGCAGTTGGAAACAAATGTATTAGCAGAAGTATCTAGTTATAAAAATTTGACTATTGCAACGGGTGGTGGTATAGTAATTAAAAAATTTAACTGGAGTTACTTACAGCATGGTATTGTGGTTTGGTTAGATGCGGCTGTAGAAGTATTACATAGTCGCTTACAGGGAGATCGAACTAGACCTCTGCTTCAGGATAAGGACCCTCTAGGTAAACTTCAGGCTCTTTTGGATGAACGACGGCCACTTTATGCTAATGCAGATGTTCATATTCATGTAGACTCTAAATCTACTCCGGAACAGTTAACAACGTTAGTTTTAGCAGAAGTTAAAAAAGTGGTAAAATCATAGACTCTAAGTTAGTTATTTAAAGGTTCATCCCAAGATTTTAGTATCAAAATAATCTAAACAGATGTTTTTTGCCAAAAAAAATTTTATGGTTTGATGTGGCTATAAAGTGGTAGAAACTAAATAGGGTTTGCTGAAAAAGTATGAGGGTGTTGCACAATAGAGAATGATATTCTAGAATTTTATTGAGAAATGGACTGTCCTTATTGTCAAAGCCATAAAGTAGTGAAAAATGGTCATCGTCAGGGAAAACAGAGTTATCTGTGCCGTGACTGTGGCCGTCAATTGCCTCCTAACGGAGGAGCTACGCTTTCGAGAAAGTCCCTATCCTGCGGGTTATAGTTCTGATGTTAAAGAGCTTTGTGTGAAAATGTCCCTTAATGGCATGGGATTCCGAGCCATTGAGAGAGTGACTGGTATTTCCCATAACACAGTGCTTAACTGGGTACGGCTTGCACCAAGCACAGATTCGTACTGGATAACTATGAAATACCTGAAACTGCTCACGCTAGATGAACTGCAAACTTTTATCGGCTCAAAAAAAACAAAATTTTGGTCTGGACAGTCGTGAATAGCCAAATGCCAGGAATTCTTAAGTTTGTGATAGGCGATCGCTCCGCCGTTACCGAAAAGCGACGTTGAGAGCAAGCGTGTTTTAACCGGGGGATGAAAACAAGGGAGTCGTTTAGACTAGACAACTTTAGTTGTCCTGTGCTTTATTTATCAATAAAAAGTAAGCAGAACGCTAGGCATTGGCCTTAGCAGACTGTGTAGGGGCACTTTGACTTGTCCCCAAAGAATATATCTTTGGTCAGCTAAGAATAAACGAAGCAACACGGATTTATCCTGTTGCGTAGTATCTACTTAGAATCCCCGTGCCTTTAGGCCGGGGAGTAGTCAAAATATTATGGCAGATGATTCACGGTTGGGCCTGTTTTCTCTACATTACAGATGGATACACCTTGTATCCTTGCTTAATTGACGATTGCGTTCGCGTTAGCGGTGCGGAGCACTATCACCTAGTCAGTAAAACAGCAATGACGAGAGTAGAAGGAGAAAACTGCCGTCTGAGACACTATCTAGCTAGGTTACATCGCAAAACTTTGTGCTACTCCAAGTCCATTGATATGTTGTGCAGATCAATTAACTTGCTGATCTATATATTTGAAACATAAGTGTGCGATTCGTTAGCCTAAATTGGGTATTCAAACCCAAAGGACGGTAATCTCATCCCATTCGATGGGAAAACTGATTATTTATGTGGGTGAAGCGGGAAACCGTCAGTCCCACCCTCCAGATGCAGGAGTGAAAGCATATCCCCTACTTTGTAGACATAAGCAATCTATAGAATAAAGCGGGGATAAAAGGCAGAAAACACTGGTAGTCGAATCTGGTGACTGTCAAGCAAGAGTCCATGCGTAACGCAAGTGAAAATACCCCTGAACTATCGTAAATCTAAAATGGCCACAACGACTGTTTAAGGCCAAGCCAAAAGGCAAGGATAGGGCATAGGCGTTTGTTGATGCGACCTACAAGCACTGCCCATGAAACCCGGTGGATAGTATTCACGCTAAAGGCTCAACCAATAGGTAATCGGAACGAATTAACTCCCAAAAATCTCTAGGGCAGGTCGATAACCTAGTAGGTGCTAACCGTATGATTTCGGGAGAGGGATAGGTCGCAGGACGGCTCACTGACTAA
>NZ_JAAHHG010000592.1 GCF_010692555.1 Okeania sp. SIO3B5
ATTTTGAGCGCAAATAAGCGCCTTTAAGCTCTGAGAGAATATTTGGTTCAACGTTGCTTAAAAGCCTCTATCCCCGTGTCTCCGTGTCCCCGCGTCCCCGTGTCTATCGAGAATGAAACAGCCCTCCTCCACCGGAGGGAGAGGGGCGAGGGGTGGGTTCCCTATTCCCTCTTTTCTGGAGATGTCTATTTATTTTGATTAATTAATAGGAGAAAAACCATGTCACAATCTATCACTATTACTGCTGAAGATATTCTCAACCAAGTCAAGCTATCCTTAAAAACCTCTGAGCTGACAGAAGAGATTATTACTCGCAAGATTATTATTGATGCTGCTCAGGAAGCAGGTATAAAAGTAGAGACTGAAGAACTTCAGAAAGCAGCAGATACTATGAGGTTTATCAATAAACTTCATAGCGCCCAAGAAACTTTTGCTTGGTTAGAAAAACATTGTTTGTCTGTAGATGATTTAGAAGAAGTTGCCTATATAAGTATTGCTTCTCAAAAATTGGTTGCTCATCTGTTTGCAGATAAGGTTGAGCCATATTTTTATGAAAATCAATTGAATTATACTCGTGTGGTGATGTATGAGGTGGTTTTGGATGATGAAGATTTAGCGATGGAATTATTCTATGCTATTGAGGAAGGGGAAACGAGTTTCTATGATGTTGCCCATCAATATATCGAGGATAAAGAGTTACGTCGTCAGGGGGGATATCGAGGAGTATTGTCTCGTAAGGATTTGAAACCAGAGATTTCTGCTGCTGTTTTTGCTGCTCAACCTCCCCAGATGATTAAACCTATTGTGACTTCTAAGGGAGTGCATTTGATTTTTGTGGAGGAGATTATTTCAGCAGAGTTAGATAATAACTTGCGCCTTCAGATTTCTTCAGAGTTGTTTGGTGAGTGGGTTAATAAGCAACTTGAGTCAGTTGAAGTTGTGAGGAGTCTAGAATCAAATAGCAACAATATTTCCGCATAGCTTTAATGGGTTGGGGGTGGCGATCGCTTTGATATTACTGCCCCCCAACACCACTTTATCTATTTTCGCATTTTTTACAAATCATTGCTTACTGCCAGTAATATTAAATCCGGTTAAATAACCTCACAACCAATAGCTTAAAACCCTGGTTATGAGGTTATTGGATCTATGTGCAATTAGGGGGATTTGATATAGAACCCATTTGGTATCTTTTATTAAAATACAAAGGCTTTAGGAAAGCTGTTTTAAGGAGCCTAACAACTACAAGGGTTCAGGAGGCCAAAAAATTATGAAAAATGACTGCCAGAATCATAAAACCCAGATGGGTATTTAACTTGTAACTTCTTAAATAGATACCAAATGGCTTCTATAAGCCTCAAAAGCTATGCTAGAATCTGATAGTGATCCTAATTGTAATACTCCATCCTCCTAATGTATACATCATTTCTTCCTCAGTCAGATCATTGAGGTAGCTTTCAGAAGGACTTAAGTCAGAAATTTTAATATTAGCCATTTTTCAGTTGCTCCTTAAGTAAATAGATCAATTTTGTTGATTTGGAATCAGACTTGCTTTTGTCTCTTTCCATATAGTGTCATTGGAGTAGTTATAAGGTTGAGGGTGGCGATCAATCTGATACCACTATCCCCAAAGCTCCTACCGCTACGAACAAACCTTTAAGTATCGATAGTTTACATCACTTAATTAAGCTAAAGGATTGCTCTGTTTACTTAATTTTTATAAACACATAAGAAAGCAGATGCTTTATTTCCGTTACGATACCTGCATGCAGCAAAGGAGAACGCACCACCTGAGGTATTCATCATTTCCCCGTCAGTCAAATCATTGAGGTAGCTTTCAGAATCTAAGAGCAAGTCAGCACCAGCAGGACTTAAGTCAGAGATATTAATGTTAGGCATTTTTCAGTTACTCCGAAAAGAAAATTAGTAGATCAATTTTGTTGATTTGGAATTAGACTTGCTTTTGTCTCTTTCCATTTATATTATTGCCTGAATTTTCTTATGGTGCAAGGGTTTGAACAACTTAAAACTGCATCTAACTAACGCAATTATGTCTCTATTTTTAGATAAACAATCGTTCATTTTGAGTAAAAAATAGCTAAAAGCCAGTTAATTTAATCTAAACAGATAATTGTTGAAGAAATAACTAACACAATTATGTCTTTTTTGATTTTCTGATAGTATAGAGCCATAATAAAAGCCACAAAAAAACAGCCCCATAATCGAGCTGGAGCTGAACTGAAAAATTATTATTCAAATAGTTTATAGTTTAAGTTGTACGAAAAAAAACAAAAGATATAAGTTTTTGTTGGGTTTTGAAGAACATTTAAACTAACCTACAGAGACTAATGATGAGCTGCAACCAAAACCTTCTAATCCTCCTGCCTTTTGTCTTGTAGTAAACATAAGGCGCAGAAAATACCCCGAAAAAGTATTACGGTAGTAGCAGTCAATGAGACGTCAACTCGCCGAGGTGCTACGGCTCGGTAGGAATCCCCGTGCCTAACAGCCGGGGAGGATGTCAAAATTATTAATTATCGATCGCTTCTATCAAAAGGTTGTGCTACCTGTTTAATTACTTCTGAGGAAGTATAGTTACTTGAAATAACCTGGGGGCAACGCATACAAGCTGCTTTACTTTCTTGTTTCCACCATCGACAGTTGGTACGTATGGAACAGGGTGGTAATTGCTCAACTACAGTGGGCAAATTTTCTACAATTTGCATTGCCAACCGACAATTTGCTCCATCAAAATGTTGACACTTTTTCTCTGCGCAAGGAGCTGTAGTTCTGAACACCTCTGTTGGTGTTACGGGACCAGACAAAGCCATTACCTCCTCGGTGACAGGTAGTGGTTGTTTGAGATAAGCTAGACGAGGTTCGTCTACAGTTCCACTGACAATCCCAAAGACTTGACTATCTTGCATTTCCGGCCGCGCACTAGGGCAAAGGGTTGTCTTGTTCTTGTTGTTGGTAACATTTTCCATTGAAAGTGCCTCTAGGGAAAAATATTAAGCAAATGCTTTTTTAATACTTGTTGATTGTTGATTGGGATCTATCTCTATAATACCTATATATGGTGGCCAATGCTGGAATCCTGCATATATAGGAAGAGCAAATTTTCCACCTAAAACTTCTGCTGCTTGTTCTTCAGATAGTTCCGAAATAAAGTTATTGCGACGTGCTTGAGCGTTGGCAATAGCTTCAGTCATTAGTTCAGAATTTAATTCTGTAATCTTGATATTAGCCATTTTAACTTTCCCTATTAACTGTTGATTGGAAATCAGACTTGCTTTTGTTTGTTTCCATTGAAATTATTGCCTTAATTTTCCTATAGATGCAATAGTTGGAACAACTTCAAACTGCATCTAACTAACACAATTATGTCTCAAATTTTAGATAAATAATCATCTATATTGAGTAAAATTTAGCTGAAAGTAAGTTAATTCAATCTCAACAGATAATTATTGAAGACATAACTAAAACAATTATGTCTTTTTTGATTTTCTGATGGTATCGAGCCACAATAAAAGCCACAAAAAAACAGCCCCATAATCTAATGGAACTGAACTGAAAAGTTGAAAATTCAGAATAATTAGTATTAACTGGCTAAGAATTAGGAAATAAGTTATTAAACCTGTATTAATTACTTAATAACTGAAGTTTATGCCAAGTATAGCATTACTTTTGGGAATTAGTATTAGACTCTCTATCAATTTTATCCAAAGCTTTCTTCGCTCTAAACATAGCTCTCAAAAAAGCTACCTGACTGTTCCAAGCAGAACGAGGTAACAATGGCTCTGAAGCATCTATTTCAGATACATCTTTAGTATCAAGTTTTTGATTTGAAGGAATATTTTCTGAAGAATTAACGGTAGACATAATTATTTTCTTGAATTAACTTCTTATAGCGCTGTGCGCAGGCAACAGGCAACAGGCAACAGCTCATCTGGGGGAATAAATTACCCATAATATAAAACTTTTAGCTATTGGACAGTTCCTGCAATTTGTAAATATACCAGCGCTCATTGCTATAAATGTGCAAATTTTGTTTTCTTATTTACTAACAACAACGTAAGCATTCAGTAGTCAGCCATCAGCTATCAGCTATGTGTTATAAACTCATTATCATACTAGAAGGAAATTATCCACCAAGGAGAATTAAAGTTCATTAATTAAATTGTCCATAAGCTGATTGCTGTTTGCGGAGCATTCCGTAGGAAATGCTAATAGCTGAATGCTTACACAGCAACTAACTCAGGGGTTGACTTATTTTCCTTCTGCCAACCTTCAGGCCATTGAATACGATCGCTGGTAAAATGTAGAGGATCGTTTTCTGGCCAAGGTGCGTTAATAGGTTCCTCAATTAGAGCAAACTCCCCATTATCAAAAGGATTTCCCTCAGCCCGATACTTAAGCTCAACCCGCTCCCGAACTCCCTGTTTGGCCTGAGTTAACGCCCGATGATGACAATAAGGATTATTACCCCGTTTGTCAAAGAAAACATGAGCCGTCCAACTGCAACCACCACGACAGAGTTGAGCAAATTCACAACCTTTGCAGAAACCCCATAAATGCTCTGTTCCTTGGGGAGTATCTGCTCCCAAGTTAAACCGCAATTCCTCTGTCTCTTCAATAATTGTCCGCAATGAATAATCTCGGATATTACCGCCAGTATAAGCAGAAGTTGGCAATGAAGGACAACCTTTAATTGCACCATCAGCTTCAATACCTAAAGTCGATAATCCCGCATTACATCCTTGCCAAATTGCCCAGGGATTCTCTTTTCCCCGCCCCCGTAATAACCTTTCATAGGGACCGTAATAACCAATATTATTGCCTGCTTGAACCTGCACCCCTTCTTTGTACGCTCGTTTAGTGACACGGGCAATCATAGGATACAAATCTAATAATTCGTATGGCTGCATCAAAATCTCATTATTATCTGCTGCATTCCCCATCGGTACAGTTAACTGAATTTGCCAGGCGAATGCACCCGCATCACGAATACGCTCATAAATTTGGGGAAACTCTGGAGCAGAAAGACGATTAATTTGAGTATTGCAACCAACAGCAATACCTGCCTCTCTAAGATTACCTATAGTTTTAAATGCCCATTGCCAGGAACCTTTTTTACCTCGGAGGCGATCGTGAGTCGCTTCTAAACCATCTACAGAAACGGAAACAACCCTAATACCTGCTTCCTTCATCCGACGGGCAGTGTCTAGGGTAATGCCAAATCCCCCAGTTGTCATGCCACACATCATTCCCGCATCTGTAATAGCCTTAGCAATTTCTAACCAATCTGGGCGTAAAAAAGCTTCTCCACCAATTAGAGTTACTTCGGTAATACCCACTTCTGCCAACTGTTTAACCATATCCAGAGCTTCTTCAGTGGAAAGTTCTTTTGTTCTGGTATGTCCGGCGCGAGAACCGCAGTGTTGACAAGCTAAATTACACTTTAACGTGATTTCCCAAACAGCATAACTGATGCGATAAGTCATTTTTTAATATCCTCAGATTAAATTTTTCGGGAAGGGGAGCTAAAAAAATTTTACTTTGCCCCCCTTGATTTCAAAACGTAAGATGTCTAATGTTATAATAATCTATCTAATAGACATCTCCGAAAAAGATATAGATTTTTTACAGAAGTAGGTAACAGGTAAGATATTTTTACGAAAAAGGCACGAAAAAGAATTTTTTAGGGTTAATTTTTCGTATCCTTAGCTTGCTCTAATTACCGAATTATTAATAATTAATAATTAATAATTAAATAATTAAGGTTTAAAGCCTCCCCTTTTAAGGGGAAAAAAAAGAAATAATATCTCCTTATATTCAATCAAGAGCGGTTTTAACCAGAGGTA
>NZ_JAAHHG010000593.1 GCF_010692555.1 Okeania sp. SIO3B5
ACTTGAAGCCTCCCCTTGTAAGGGGAAAAAAGCGGTCGATGGATGGATGGGTTTCCTAACCATATCCAATCAACCAAGAGAAGAAATAATATTTCCTTATTTTCAATTCCGTAGCGGTTTTAACCAGAGGTAATTATCAATTATCAATTATCCATTATCCATTATCAATTAATGAATTATTCCCTCTTCCTTCTTCTATAAATATCAATAAATTTGTTGGAAAATATGAAAACACAATGGGAAAATTTTTTACAAAATCTCGGTGAATGGCATGGCTCATTTACTCAAATTTCTGCTCAAGGAGAAATAGTTGAAGATACACCTAGTATTCTGATTTTAGAAAGCTTGGATGAGCAGAATAAAACAGTCCGTCTCACTCTCCGTCGCTATACTTCTTCAGGGGATAATTCTCCGCCAAAAGTTAATGAATTAGTCAGAGAATATCAAAGCTTTGGCAAAGATACTATGTTTTTTGAAGATGGTGCTTTTTCTCAAGGTTCAATTCAAATATCACCAATTTCAGTTAATGGTGCTGAGTTTAGTTTTATTAATCAAAATCGTCGTCTCCGTTTAGTAGAATTATTTAATCAGAATGGAAATTTCCAAACATTAACTTTAATTCGAGAAAAACGAGCAGATACAAATGCTTTAGAAAATCCGACTCTCACAGTAGATGCTTTATTAGGAAAATGGCAGGGAGAAGCTATTACTATTTACCCAGATTTGCGGACACCGGATGTTTATCCAACTCAAATGGAGTTAAAGATTGAGAATACAGGTCGATTATTTCAGCAAATTACTTTTGGTAATAGTAATCAGAAAATAATTACTTCTACTGCAAGAATTGAAGGCTCTATTTTACACTTCGATGAAGGTTCTCAACCTGTAAAAGTCTTACTTATTCCTGATGGTGCTTCTGCTACTTTGCCGATGAAAGTTGAGTTGAGAAAGCCTATATTTTTTGAGGCTGGTTGGTTAATTAAACCTGACTTTCGTCAACGACTTATTCGTACTTATAATGAGAAAGGTGAATGGGTTAGTTTAACTTTAGTTACTGAACATAAAATTAATTGAAGAAGGTTTTAGGTTTTAGGTTTTAGGTGGTAGGCTGTAGGTTTTAGGTGGTAGGCTGTAGGTTTTAGGTTAATTAGGGTTTGCTGAATAAAATTTTAATCAATACCTGTAAAGGCTTCCAGGGTTTTTTATTATGAAAAAGTGCAAGGTTTTTGGCTCTTTTTGTCTCAAAATGCTAATACTTTTCCCCTGACAATGCCGAAAATTTGGCCGTAGCAGATAGTCTAAACTGTTGCCTGTTCCTTGTTCCCTGTTGCCTATCATCACCACCAGACTTTTGAGCGCAAACCCTAATTATTTAGTGGTAGGTTAAAATTACTTTTAGCGAGACCTAAATAACCTTGAAGAAGGAAAAAGAAAAAAGTGAATGGGGATTAGGTTTTAGGTTTTAGGTTTTAGGTTTTAGGTTTTAGGTTTTAGGTTGTAGGTTAATTATTTAGTGGTAGGTTAAAATTACTTTTAGCGAGACCTAAATAACCTTGAAGAAGGAAAAAGAAAAAAGTGAATGGGGATTAGGTTGTAGGTTTTAGGTTGTAGGTGGTAGGTTTTAGGTTTTAGGTTTTAGGTTTTAGGTTGTAGGTTAATTATTTAGTGGTAGGTTAAAATTACTTTTAGCGAGACCTAAATAACCTTGAAGAAGGAAAAAGAAAAAAGTTGATGGGGATTAGGTTTTAGGTTTTAGGTTTTAGGTTTTAGGTTTTAGGTTTTAGGTTTTAGGTTTTAGGTTTTAGGTTTTAGGTTTTAGGTTGTAGGTTAATTATTTAGTGGTAGGTTAAAATTACTTTTAGCTAGGCCTAAATAACCTTGAAGAAGGAAAAAGAATAAAGTTGATGGGGACTAAAAACTCAACCAATTGTACACATTGCTCATGAGGTGCGGGGTATTAAACTCAAAAGAAAAAGATAATTTTAGAATATATTTTCTTGAATAATCAAGAATACATTTAGTTATCTAGGAGAGAATAAAGAAGAAAAAAGTGAATGGGGATACTGAAAATTTGCCCCTGTATCTACAAACTCCAACTAATTGTAGAAATTATCTAGAAAATGAGGAATTAAACCAAAGAAAGCTATTAACAGAAGGTGAAAAAGTGTCATTATCTATCCAAATTATTCTGCTAGTCGCTACGACAATTTATCAAGCGATCGCCTGTCATTTGGAAAATCAAAAACCACCTCCAGGAAAACTATTTGATGTTGGTGGTTATCGTCTACATTTGTATGTTGTAGGAGAAGCTAGTCCAACAATTATTATAGACCACAGTTTAGGTGGAATAGAAGGATATTTCTTAGTAGAAAAACTGGCAAAATTAGGGCGAGTATGTATTTACGACAGAGCTGGATATGGATGGAGCGAACATAGCCCTCATCCTCGAACTAGCAATCAAATTGTCACAGAATTAGATACCCTACTTACCCAAGCAAAAATTCAGCCACCTTATATTTTAGTAGGAAATTCCTTTGGTAGTTACAATGTCAGATTATATGCTCATCGCTTCCCAGAAAAAGTTATTGGCATGGTACTTACAGATGGACTATATGAAACAGAAATGCTGAAAATGCCTATCCAATTACAAGCTTTAAAACTATTATTTATTTCCGGCTTTATTATGTCTATTTTAGGTTCAATATTAGGAATTATTCGGCTATTAAGAAAATGTCAAATATTTGAATTAATCAAACCTGAATTACAAGATTTTTCTCAAGAGTCGAGAAATTATGTAAAACGTTCTTTTTGTCGTTCTAAACACTGGATTACAATGAGCCGAGAAATGCTAAATCTAAATAATAGTGGAAATCAGGTTATTATTGCTAATCAGTTTGCTTCGATGCCAGTAGTTAGTATCAAAGCTAATTCTTTTTTTCACCCTTCTTGGTGGAGTTTTTTAATTCCTCTAAAATCAGCCAACAAATTACGAGACAAAATGCACAAAAATTTGTGTAATATCAAATCCGGTTAAACAGCCATAGAATGGTTAAGTCTTTAGAATTCAGCAATTCTGCAATTCAGAATTCAGGAGAAGAAAGATAAGACAAGATGAGCGTAGTTATGACAATTGGATAATTTTTTTATGTCCAATTAAGCGGATTTGATATAATCTATCAACAAATTGTGGTAAGCATTCAGCTATTAGCCATCAGCTATCAGCAATAATACCTTGTGCTTAAGGACAAGTTTTAAATGAATATAGAATTTGGAACTGACTTTTAGTCAGATTTTTCTAGCTTAATTAAATATTGCTTTTAGTGAGTGATAAAAGCACTCTTCTGATAGCTGATAGCTGACGGCTGAATGCTTACAAATTGTGTTCAAATTCAAGCTAATAAAAGTAGCCATTTTGTATGGAGAGACGAACCAGATCTAATTGTAGATGGTGTCAAAATTTTACTGAATAATTAATAATTAGGGTTTGCTGAAAAAGTCTTTTAGTAGCGGTAGGGAACAGGGAACAGGGAACAGGGAACAGTTTAGACTATCTGCTACGGCCAAATTTTTTAATACTCAGGGGAAAAGTATTAGCATTTTGAGGCAAAAGCAGCCAAAAACCTTGCATTTCTGAAAGCACCAAAAAAAGGCTGAAAGCAATATCAGTCAATGCTTTGATATTTAATCAGCAAACCCTAATTATCAATTATATCATGTCCGGATAATTAGTTATAAAAAAACTTTCTCCTTCAACTCCAGTTCTTCTTCTTTCTTCCCCTCCTGGGAGGGGTTAGGGGTGGGTTGACTCCTGACTCCTGACTCCTGAGGACTGACTCCTCCGTAGTTATTTATTTATCACTGTTCAACCGGACATGATATTATCCATTATCCATTATCCATTATCAATTAATGAATAGACAAACTAAATCAAACTACATCGACGACTTAATGCCAATTTTAAAAGTGCTTTATACTTTTTATCGCTAATAGTATAAGCTCCAAATCTTTCCAAATGAGGATTATTCATCTGAGCATCAAAAAACACAAATTCTCTCTCTCGTAGTCGCTCCACCAACTTTACCATCGCCACCTTCGATCCATCTGGAATATTGAAAAACATTGATTCTCCGATAAAACCACCACCAATGGCAATACCTAAAATTCCACCAGCAAGTTCATCTCCTTGCCAAGTTTCAAAACTATACGCCCAACCTGCTAAATTCAGTGCTTTGTAAATCTGCTTGAGTTCCCCAGAAATCCAAGTTGTATCTCTATCTGCACAACCTTCAACTACTGCCTCAAAGTCCCGATTAACAGCAACAGTAAAACGATTTTGATTAATCACACGACGTAGCGATCGTGGGTAGCGAAATCTTTCATCCAAAGGAATCAAAGCCCGTTTACGACTACCGTACCACTCTAAACTATTCTCTCCATCATTGGCCATGAGGAAGTAGCCTTGAGCATATCCTTGTATGATTGAATTAATATCATATTCCATCATGGAATTACTATTTACAATTTATAATAGAAAATTTAGAATCATGGCTGAACCCATAAAACCAATTACTTTACCAACAGCAGAAAACCCCGAACAGGAAGGGGAATGGTTGCGAACTTCCTTATACAAATGGCTCAATCAAGAGTTTATCCCAGAAAAAGTTAATGAGGATATTGCTAAAAGAGCGGCTCAAATATTTGTTCGCCATCGTATGGAAGGAGAAAATGATTTAGGCTCATTGGTAATTGCTATTGTGACAGAAATGCAAGCCTTTGATTTTTCCCAGAGTTTTTATGGAGAGTTCGCGATCGCTAATGCTGTTAGTGACTTGCTATTAGATAGTCTGGGAATAGAGCGCTGTTGTGGACAATGATTAAAGAAACTGTATTTGACTTATGAAATATAATCTGGTTGAACAGTCGTCCCTATCGACGATAGGAAGCAATCTCCGCGCACCCCTGAGATTGCTTCCTTCCACGTAGTGTACTAATTATCCAGATTTTATATGAAATATCTGGAAACTGGAGAATATCAATTTTAATAGTTGATAGCTAATAGCTGACGGCTGTTAGCTCCGTATTCCGCAGGAAATGCTTACATATCAGGAACGGGCAAGATGCCCATTCCACAGACTTGTAACTACCAGCTAGACTTAACAACTCCAGGTAAGAGACCTTCGTGAGCCATTTCTCGGATAGCGTTACGAGATAGTCCAAAGTCTCGATAATAACCTCTTGGACGCCCAGTTAACCAACAACGATTTCGCACGCGAGAAGGGGCACTATTACGAGGTAATCTCTGGATTTGACGATGGATTTCTATTTTTTCCTCTAAATCTTCTGCTTCTTCAAATTGCAGTTTAAGTTCTGCACGTTTAGCAGCATATTTTTCTACTAATTTTTTGCGTTTTTTCTCACGCTCGATCATGCTCTTTTTTGCCATGATTAGTTTCTGTAATTACTCCAAATAATCGGTATGTTTAATTTTAAGGTGTTATCCCAATCTTTAATAATACCATAGATTTTTTTAGGTGTGGAGAAGATGTTATATCATGTCCGGTTGAATAATTAGACTTTGGTGGAAGGAAGGCAGGAGGCAGGAGGCAGGAGGCAGAAGGTTTTCTCAAGAGTGTCACCTTTATTTTATACACGCTCCGATGCTACCGGACATGATATTAAATCCTTAAATGTTTGGTATAGCTAGGAATTTTACTATTCCCTACTCCCCTACTCCCCTACTCCCCTACTCCCCTACTCCCCCACTCCCCCGCTCCCCCGCTCCCTTACTCCCCTACTCCCCCACTCCCCCGCTCCCCCGCTCCCTTACTCCCCTACTCCTCCGC
>NZ_JAAHHG010000594.1 GCF_010692555.1 Okeania sp. SIO3B5
ACTCAAAAGTCAAAATTCAAAAGGAAGAAGGAAAAAGTCAAAACTCAAAAGTCAAAATTCAAAAGGAAGAAGGAAAAAGTCAAAATTCAAAAGTCAAAATTCAAAAGGAAGAAGGAAAAAGTCAAAACTCAAAAGTCAAAATTCAAAAGGAAGAAGGAAAAAGTCAAAACTCAAAAGTCAAAATTCAAAAGGAAGAAGGAAAAAGTCAAAATTCAAAAGTCAAAATTCAAAAGGAAGAAGGAAAAAGTCAAAATTCAAAAGTCAAAATTCAAAAGGAAGAAGGAAAAAGTCAAAATTCAAAAGTCAAAATTCAAAAGGAAGAAGGAAAAAGTCAAAAGTGGATGGGGACTCAAATTTCAAATGATCGAGTTAAATGTCAAGGGTTAGACTGCCAACCTTGTCTCAAACGAATATTTAAACAACTTCAACCAATTCATTTAGGAAATGGTATTCATAGTCTTTCTAGAGAAAAAATACAAAATTCCCTTCTGCCTTCTGCCTCCTGCCGTCTGCCTTTCCTAATTGATTTTCCAGAAACACCAAAATTCGTCACAGAAGTAATAAATGGCAGAGCATGGATAGTTCCTCAGAAAAATAATTGGATGATTTGTAATGCTATTGCCATTATTAATCAAGAAAATCAATTATTAGCTGAAGTCTCTCGTGAATACCCAGG
Organism: Okeania sp. SIO3B5; assembly: GCF_010692555.1. Taxonomy (GTDB): domain Bacteria; phylum Cyanobacteriota; class Cyanobacteriia; order Cyanobacteriales; family Microcoleaceae; genus Okeania. The sequence goes on from NZ_JAAHHG010000594.1 coordinate 677, forward strand.
CCAGTTGCCAGGATGTGACAAATACGATATCAATAACCATCGGTTTTTTACTACGGAAGAATTACCACCTTTAAAGCAAATAAACGGTACAGTAGCTGTTTTATCTGGGTTGTCAGGAAATGTTTATTTTCATTGGATGGTAGACATATTGCCTCGGATTGAAATCTTGCGACGCAATGGTATAAATTTTGAGCAAATAGATTGGTTTTTAATTAATAGTACTAAACAACCATTTCAAAAAGAAACTCTCCGGATTTTAGGAATTCCAGAAGATAAAATTATAGAAAGCGATCGCCATCCTTATATTCAAGCTAAAAAATTAATAGTTCCATCCTTTTCAGGCCATTTAGCTTGGGCAGAAAGATGGGCATTAGAATTTCACCGTCAAGTGTTTTTAAACCGATCGCTATCTACTGTATTTAAGGATGGGTTTAAACAGAAAGAAAATCAAAATAATCAAGTTATTTCCTATCCTGAAAGGATTTATATCAGTCGGAATAAAGCTAAATATAGAAGAGTTATTCATGAAGAAAAAGTAATCGATCTATTAAGTCAATACGGCTTTATAACCATCGAATTAGAAACTCTTTCTGTTGTAGAGCAAGCATCATTATTTGCCAATGCCAAGGTAATAGTTTCTCCTCATGGTAGTGGACTGACAAATATTATGTTTTGCACTCCCGAAACTACTGTAATTGAGTTAGTTTCTCCTAACTATATTAAACATTATTACTGGGCGATCGCTCAACAATTAGGATTGAAGTATTACTACTTGGTAGGAGAAGAATTTTCCTATTACCCAATCCGCCAAATAATGTATCCTAATTCCCTCACTGAAGATATTATTATTAACCTTAGTAAACTAGAAAAAATGCTATCGCAAGCAAGTATAATAAAAGTAAATTCTCATCCCACAGTAAAATCTCTGAGCGAGGAACGAACTTATCAGGAAAAAAATCTTCTAGAGAAGAAGTTTTCTAATTCTGAAGTTGATGTATTTACCTTGTCCCAGAAAGGGGAAGAAGATAATGTAAGTCGAACTGCAGCAAGTAATAAAATGGCATCTAAAGTTAATCCAACAGAAGCGGCCACTCACTTCCATAAAGAAGCTCTATTCTATTTAGAACAAAAGAAATTAGACGAAGCTAAAGCGGCTTGCGAACAAGCTCTAAAAAATCAATCAGATTTTGCTCCAGCCTGTAAAACAATGGGCATTATTTTGCAAAAAGAAGGTCAAATAGAAGCGGCTTTTGAGTGGTATTCACGGGCTATTAAGATTCAACCAAATTTTGCCGAAGCCTATGTTAATATTGGCACTTTATATGCTCGTAAACAGCAGTGGGAAGAAGCAATTGAGTATTATCAAAAAGCTATTAATATTCAACCAGATTTAGCCCCGGCCTACCGCAACATAGCTAAAGCATATCAGAAAGTTGACAAAGTAGTAGAAGCAGCGATTTTTCAATATAAAGCCTACTGTCTAGAACCGACAAAACTCAAAGAAAAAGAATATATAAATTTAGGCAATACTCTCTTAAAACATCAGAAATTAACAGAAGCTATATCTTGTTATCGTAGTGCTATAAAATTAAATCCTAATTCAGCAGTAGCTTATCAAAATATTGCAGAAGCATTATCTCAAACAGGTGATGTTGAAGAATCGAATATTTGTTATCGTAAGGCGATTCAATTAGGAATAAATAAAATCTCAATTGAAGAAGGAAGAAGGAAGAAAGAAGAAGGAAGAAGGGAAAGATGGATGGGGACTCAAACCCCAAACAATTATCAGTACCCTTTAGACGACGGGGTATTAAACCTAAAATCAAAAGATAATATTTATGTAGATCGAAATAATGCAGAAGGTTATAAAAGATTAGCAAAAATGCTGCAAAATCAAGGTAAGGCAGCAGAAGCTTGGCAGTTCTATACAAAAGCAATATCTATTGCACCAAAAGATCCAGAAATTTATAGAGATTTAGGTGGTTTATACGGACAACAACAACAATGGCAAGAAGCAATTCAATGTTATCAAAGAGCAATTGAAATATGTCCAAATATGGCAGATACTAACCGTTATTTGGCAACAGCATTGACTCATGTTGGTAAGCAGGCAGAAGCTTCTAAATTTTTGGAAAAAGCCTATTCTCTAGAACCAGAAACAGCAACAGCTTTTCAACACCGTTTAGACGGCGAGGTATTAAATCTAAAAGAAAAAGATAATGGCGAGATAAATCATCATATCTATAGTTTGACATCAGATATTAAACATAAAATTGATGGAGAAATAGATGATGCTATGGTGAGTAGTTCCGATATTCAGTTGGTAGGAAATACTGGTACTTTTCAAGCAGCATTAAAATCTTTAGATCGACATTTAAAGAGGTTATTTAGTCCAGTATCCTCTGTTTTTAATTTCAAGAATCAATCATCGAAAAAATATTTACAACCATCTGAAAATATTCCCAGACTTCAGGGTACAAATAATTCCTTTCCTTTAAAACCAGAAATAGATTTTAATATCAAAAATAGAACAGAAAGTGGTGGTGAAAATTCATTTTTTCCTGTTGAAGTAACTTTAATCAATATTGATGGAAATGATGAACAAAAAGTATCGCTCAAAGATGCAAGTAATGAAGAAAGAATAGAAGAAATGTTATTAGAAATAGAGAGCAGCATTGGAAAAAGTCAAAAGTCAAAAGTCAAAAGTCAAAATTGGATGGAGACTCAAACCCCAACCAGTTTTCAACACCCTGTAGACGACGGGGTATTAAACCCAAAAGAAAAAGATAAAACAGATACACAAATAAACACTCAATATGTTGATGTCACAAAATCAGCAGTCGTACTACCTGATGTTTACATTCAAAAGGCCATAGCATACAATCAAGAAGGGTTATATGAACAAGCGATCGCCCAATGCCAGAAAGCTATAGCAGTAGAACCAAATATGGCTGTGGCGTACAAAATATTGGGTAATGCTCAACAAAAAATAGGCAGTGCTAGTCAACTCCAGGAAGCCAAACAAAATTATCTCAAAGCTATATCTCTCGATAGTCAAGATCCTTCAATTCACGTCAACCTGGGTAGTTTGTATGCACAAGAACAATTGTGGGAAAAAGCAATACCCTGTTACCAGCAAGCGATCGCCATCAAACCAGACTTTGCTGGAGCATACCGCAATTTAGCCAAAGCATGGACTCAAGTAGGCAAACAAGCAGAAGCAGCAGACTGTTGGTATGAAGCATACACTCTCAATCAGGCAAACATCACTCCTGAGCAACATTTAAATCTTGGAAATACCCTCTATCGTCAAAGTCAATTAACTAAAGCTATATTCTGTTATCAGAGGGCGATAAAATTAAACCCCAACTATACTGCTGCTTATCAAAATTTAGCTACAACTTTGAAGCGTCAAGGCAAGTTAGATCAGGCTGCTATTTATGCTGAAAAAGCTCGGAAAATTAGTAATATTTCGGTCAAAAAACAGGTAGAAGCGAACGGCAAGAAACCTCAATATATTAATCCTGAAGATATTTTGCAGTCATATTCAAATTCAATTGAAGAAGTTAAAAGTCAAAATTCAAAATTCAAAATTCAAAAGTCAGAAATTGAAGAAGTTAAAAGTCAAAAGTGGATGGGAACTCAAACCCTAAGCAATTTTCAACACCCTGTAGATGGCGGGGTATTAAACCCAAAATCAAAAGATAAAAAGGGGAAGGAGAAGTTGCCTCAAATTAATCAAGCAGATTTAATTAAGCAAGCCGAAGCAGATTTTGTCAATAGTAAATTCTATAGCGCAATATCTACTTGTGAAGAGGCAATTTCTATAAAACCCCATGCAGTAGCTTATCAAATAATCGGTAAAGCGTGGGTAGAAATAAATAAACCATACGAGGCGATCGCCGCTTATCAAAAAGCAATTGAAATTAAACCAGACTTTGCCGAAATTTATGTCAGTCTGGGAGAATTATACTTTCAACATCAACGACAAAAAGAAGCGATCGCTGCTTACAAAAAAGCTATCAAACTTGCACCAGACTTAAAAGATAGTTATCGAGGTTTAGTTGAAGTCTTGCTAGAGCAAGGAAAAGTTGATGAAGCAGAAGAATTATCTTACAATGCACTCATCCAACATCCCAGTTGGGCAACTGCCCAAGAGTTTTGTACTTTAGGCAGGGGTTTAATAGCAGAGAATAAAATACAGCAAGGGATCGCTTGTTTTTATCAAGCAATTGAATTAGAGCCTAAATTATGGGAAGCTCACTATAGTTTAGGCAAAGCTTTAGCAGAAAAAGGAGAATGGTTAGAGGCTATCAATTGTTATCAGCAAGTCATTCAATTAGAAGCGAATGAAACTGAAGAAAATTATTATGAAAGTGAGATAAATATAGATATAGGAGAAATTTACCATCTTTTAGGAGATGCTTTACAAGAAATAGGTAAACTTGATGAGTCTGTAGCAGCTTATCAACGGGCAATTGAACTAACAGAAAATTAACCAAATTAAGCGAGGCATATCATCCGCCCATAAATAAATTTCTTGGCTCAAAGCAGAAGTCATATCAAATCCGGTAGCATCGGTGTAATAAGATAGTGAATCAGAATTCAGCAATTCTGCAATCCAGAATTCAGAATTTAGAAGGGAAGAGAAGTCAGAATTCTTTCCGCTCTGGGTGAAGATGGAATATTTTTTTATACCGAATTAAACGGATTTGATATCATCTAAAGATGACTAAAGATAGCTAATTTATTATGGGTAATTTTTGAATAATATTCGATATGAGTCTGTAGCAGCTTATCAACGGGCAATTGAACTAACAGAAAATTAACTAGATTAAGCGAGGCATATCATCCGCCCATAAATAAATTTCTTGGCTCAAAGCAGAAGTTATCTAAAGATGACTAAAGATAGTTAATTTATTATGGGTAATTTTTGAACAATATTCGATATGAGTCTGTAGCAGCTTATCAACGGGAAATTGAACTAACAGAAAATTAACTAGATTAAAAGCGAGGCATATCATCCGCCCATAAATAAATTTCTTGGCTCAAAGCAGAAGTTATCTAAAGATGACTAAAGATAGTTAATTTATTATGGGTAATTTTTGAACAATATTCGATATGAGTCTGTAGCA
>NZ_JAAHHG010000595.1 GCF_010692555.1 Okeania sp. SIO3B5
TAAAAAAATTTTCATCTTCACCTAAAGAGCAAATCTTTCTAAATTCTCTTTTCTCCTGACTCCTGAGTTCTGACTCCTGACTCCTAGATTAACTATCTAATTACACCGATGCTACCGGATTTGATATGACACGGCACTACAAGGGCTTAAGTTTTTGTTTATAAACAGTCTCTAAATGAAAATTTAGGGATTACATTATCAAAGTTCACATCTGTATCAAGCTTTATAAAAACAGGTGAGATAAACCTTCCATTTCCTAACTATATCTACAAGGAGTCAATAATTATAAAAATTGGAACTACATTCAGTAAATTATTAACAGTTACTGGAGGATTAATTGTTGCAGTAGGAGCTAGTGGAAATGCTCATGCAGCAACACTAGGTGTTGAACTGGTGCAAAATGGCAATGCGGAAACAGGAGATACTACTGGATGGTTAAGCACAGGTATAAATACTGTTCCCACTTCGGCACCGTTTTTGTTACCTTCTCCAGTAGATATTGGTTTATTTTCTTTTACAGGTGGCACAGGCCCTGCTGATTCTCAAGCGTTGCTACAGTCAATAGATGTTAGCTCTCTAGCTCTGCAAATTGATGAGGGTGATATTGTCTCTTCGTTTAGCGTTTTATTGCAATCTCGTAGAACTGATATTGCAAAAGCAACCTTATCATTTTTGGATGAAAGTAACAATGTACTTGAATCAGAAATTTTTATTGATAATACTGTTGCGAGTATCTTTGACTGGAATCAATTTGTTGATGAAAGAATAGTACCTGTACAAACCCGCTCTATAGAAATTATTCTTGATTCAAGTCGTAATAATGCAGGCATATCTTCTGATAGTTTTTTTGACGAAGTTTCTCTAACCCTTAATTCGTCGGACAATCAATCTGTGCCAGAACCTACATCTGTACTAAGTTTAATTGGTTTGGGTGTTCTAGGTTTTGGTTCACGTTTATTAAAGGATATCTGAAAAGTTTTTTGATACTGAATTTTGCCCCCCTAGCCCCCAACTTTGGGGGGAACAATAGTCAATTTGCTTCTAAAAGTCCCCCAATTTTGGGGGATTTAGGGGGCTTGTTTTTTCATCCGCTTCCAGAAAATTTCCTCTAGTCATCAACAACTAAATCATTAATTATCCATCCACATTTATCCGTTAATTCATCCCTATCAATAGTCATATTTTCCAGAAGTAAATAAACCGAATTTTTACCAGCGAGTGAAAAATTCAAGTCAGACAAATCTCCAGGAAAATAATTATTAGTGGTTGTATCAAGCAAATTTCCTTGCTCATCTAAAGAAGAAAACGCAAGAAATAAACCATCACATTCTTGATTCAGAAAATCGAACTTACCAGTAATTTTTACTGACTCTGATACTTGCCCTAAATAGAGAAAATATTTAGAGGTTTGTTTAGTAGTATCCGAGGGATCTGTCATTAATTTATAACCATCATCAGAAACTTGAGTAACTGCCGAATAATTATAAGTAATATAAGGAGATTGATTTAAACTCATCCAGTCTAATTGTCTACCTGGACGTTGAGGAATTTGTTTTTGTACTGCTGATAAAGTTTGTACAGCAGTTGCCACAGAAGTAGGACGAAGTCTTTGATAAAAACTGACAGTAATTCCACCATCTAAAATAAATTCTTCTGGCAATTTTTGGAAATCTTGAGCAATGGGAAAATTTTGAGTAAAAGCATCATAGACAAATTTAACTAAATCTTGTTGCCCTGGTTTTAATACTTGTTCATCAGTTAATAATACTTTCTGAAATGGGTTAGCAATAACTATATATTGTGCCTCTAATAATTCTGGCAATGGGTAAGTATCGCGGGTGTCAATATGTGGTTTACTTATTGCTCTTAAATTCGACCAACTTTCAGGATTAATTATCCGATTAGCGTTTCTAATAATATTGGCATTAAATAGATTTGAGGAAGCAGCTACATATACTAATTCTCGATTTTTGGCTAATTTACTTAGATAATCGCTCAAACGTAAAACTTCATCATAGTCGGAACGAATTAATGGAGAAAAATTAGTGGCAAATAATGGTCGTAGGGAATTATTAAATTTGCCAATTGTAGTTAAGCCAAGGGCAAAATTTCCAAATAAAAATATTCCCGTAAGACTTAAAATTATTAATCTGGTTTTGTCTCGGAAAGTATTAATAGTTGTCCAGATAAATGAAGCTAATCCTAAAACTATTATGGGGGTAAAATGTAGAGAGTAATGAATATTGCCATAACGCAGTAAAATCAACCATTCAGCTAAAGAAAAGATTCCGAATAATAAGAGAAAAATAGTAGTGGATGGAATTAAAGATTTTGTCAGAAGACCTAGAGAAAATCCTGTGGCAACTAACAGTAAAGTTATTAATCCATAAAAACAGGCATAACGCCAGAAGATATCAGGTATTGATAAACTCCAAGCAGCATAGAGAGTTCGATAATTTTCTGTCAAGGAACTTTGGATAAAACCCCAAGCAAAAATTGATATAGTCAGGAAACTACTGAGAGAAATCAGACTAATTTTTATGGCACTTTCTAAAAGTCTTTTCCAGGAATTATTGACATAATTGAAAGTAGTCAAAAAGTTAATCATAGTTTGGCAACTAACAGCAGCAAGAAAAGCTATGGCGCTATAAGCAAAATGTCTCCTTAAAACAATAGATATTCCCAAACATAATCCAATGACAGGAATTTGCCACCAAGCAGTCAATCTAATATTTTGTAAGTAAATTAAAATTGCCAATAAAATAAATAAAGTCGCTCCAATATCAGGATATCCTCTTAAACCTGGACTCCAACTCATAGGTATTAATAGAGCGATCGCTACTGTTGACCAAAATACCCATCGAGAAGGAACTGGGATTAATTTTGTCGCGATAGAACCGAGCAGCAAACTAAATGGTAATAAATAGACCAGATTAATACTCAGAATATAAACAATTCTGTGATTACCAAACAGATAAAGAAATGGGATTAATGGCAGCACTACCAAATAATTTTTCTGTTGAGATAAAGAACCGAAAATATCATCAATAGCTCTTTGAGGTGATGCTCGAAATAAATTTGTTAAATTATTTGCTGCGTTCTGATATCCCACAAAGTCCCACCAATAAATTGTATGTTCATTGGATACATATATTGATGTTATGACAGTAATTATCAAAACTACAATTAACAAAATAATGCTATTAATCTGAAAGCTAGACTGTGAATTAAGTTTAGTATTTAATGATTTTAAAAAAGAGTGATTGTTCATATTTATCCCGAAATTAGATATAGCGCTAGGGAATAGGGAATAGGGAATAGGGAATAGGGTTTTAGGATTGAAAAATGTCCTAACCAATTCTTGTAGTTCTATAGCTGTGGTCTTGCCATATAATTCTCATATAATTCTATTGAGCTAATCTCAAGTTTTTCTGAATTTTACCGAAAAATTGGGGTATGCGCCTCGCCTATAAGCGGGCGACTGTTAAAAAGGTCAGAGAAAAGGTAAAGCTATTAAACCTCCTAAATTTAAAAGTAAAAAGTCAAAGCAAACTGCTAGATTTACCGTCTTATTCTATCCTTAAATATATTATAAAAAATCTCTGACCCTGTTTGTCACTTTCTGAAAATAGCGAGAATTAATTGATGGATAATTTTACCGGATGATAGAGAAATTTGTCTATTCTTCAGTAGTGAACCTGTTTGGCAAAAATTCAGATAATTTTCCCGCAGAAAAATCTCTTATCCTGTTTGTCATCTTCTGAAAATATCAATAATTAATTGACTAATAGTTTTTTCTTCCTTCTTCCTTCTTCCTTCTTACAAAAAAAATTATGGTCTAAAGCCTCCCCTTTTAAGGGGATAAAAAAAAGAGAATTCTGTATTTTCTTGCCTCTTTATTGCAGAGGTACTGATAACTGATAACTGATAACTGATAACTGAAATAACCTCTTCCTTCTTCCCTCTTACTTCTTCCTTCTTCCTTCTGTATGCTAAAGTGAGAAAAAATTCAGCCCTAAGAACAAAAACTACAACAAAAATCCGCAATTGGAAATATTGATATGAAAGCATTAATTCTCTCTGGTGGAAAAGGTACAAGGTTACGCCCTCTTACTTATACAGGAGCAAAGCAATTAGTACCAGTTGCGAATAAACCTATTTTGTGGTACGGAATTGAGGGTATTGTCGCAGCAGGTATTACCGACATTGGCATTGTTATTAGTCCAGAAACCGGAAAAGAAGTACAAGAATTAACCGGAAACGGTGAAAAATTTGGAGCTAATATTACCTATATTTTGCAAGAACAACCTGCTGGTTTAGCTCATGCGGTGAAAATTGCCCAACAATTTTTGGCAGATTCTCCTTTCATCATGTATCTAGGAGATAATATTATTGAGAGTCAGCTAGAACAATTTTTAGATACTTTCAAAAAAGAACAATTAGATGCTTTAATTCTGCTGCGAAAGGTGCCTAATCCCACAGCGTTTGGTGTAGCAAAAGTAGACGAAAAGGGAAAAGTTTTAGGATTAGTAGAAAAACCAAAAGTTCCTCCATCTAATTTGGCACTGGTGGGAATATATTTCTTCTCAAATAAAATACATAATGCTATTGCTAATATCAAACCTTCAGCTAGAGGAGAATTAGAAATTACTGATGCTATTCAATATTTAATTGACCAGCAAACCTCTGGTGAAGATCGGGAAATTTCTGTTGAAGCGCGTACCTTAGAAGGTTGGTGGTTAGATACAGGTAAAAAAGATGATTTACTTAGTGCTAATCAAATTATTTTAGATACTCGTTTAACTAATTCAGTAAATGGGGAAATAGATTCTCAAAGTCGAATTATTGGGCGAGTAAAAATTGGTAAAAATACTAAACTAATTAATTGTAGTATTAGAGGTCCGGTGATTATTGGAGAGAATTGTCACCTAGAAAATTGTTTTATCGGTCCTTATAGTAGTATTGCCGATAATGTGACTTTAATTGATGTTGACCTAGAACATAGTGTGATATTACAAGGAGCAAAAATAATTGAAATTCATCAACGTATTGTTGATAGTTTACTTGGTCGTCGTGCCCAATTAATTAATGCTCCACAACGTCCTAAAGCATTACGATTTATGATTGGAGATGATAGTCAAATAGAATTAACATAATCAGACTTTATTTATAGCATAGAGTTAATTTTGGCATAAGCTTATGGTATTGAGCCATAAGCTTATGGGAGTCATTCAGAACTCGGTAAATTAGAAATTATACCGAGAGCTTTCTGTTGTTTTCACAACTTGACTATTCACATAACTGAACTTTTACTGCATCAATGTGGAAACCATAACCATCAAGCTCCTCATTGAGGTTATCAAAGCTCAAAGTAGTGCTAGTTGTAGTAGCTTCGAGTTTGTCATCGGTATAAGTCTGCCATACAGTATCTTTCTGTGTTTTCTCCAGATTGAGAACATTCTTATTTCCCCAACGAACGTTCAGTATATTTTGTGTGGGAGAATTAGCTTTGAATGCAAAGGAGAGTTTGTATTTCTTGCCGACCTCCGTAGGAATTTCCTGAGCAATCTTAACTGTTTCTTTCTGAGCGTCTAATTCGACGAATTGACTTCCCTCAGGTATTGGATAGTCTATGTATTGACTATCAACTTCGATCTCAGTCCCTTCCAATAACTGCCAGCCTGGAATGTTATCTTCAAAACTTACATAATTAGATGGATATGGATTTTTGGAGATGTCTGGCTCTTCAAAGCCACCATTCACTACTAAATTATTCCCACATTGAGGGATAGCTGCTTTAG
>NZ_JAAHHG010000596.1:0-3272 GCF_010692555.1 Okeania sp. SIO3B5
ATATAGCGTTTTTCTCGGAAAACTGTGTAAGTCTTGAATGGGGTATGATTTGAATAGTTTTGTGGAATGGGCATCTTGCCCGTTCCTGATATTTTCGTTTCTGATCAGGACTTAAGGAAAGAAACTATATATAGTAGATAAAAACTATAGCACTATGGCATATATAGCGTTTTTCTCGGAAAACTGTGTAAGTCTTGAATGGGGTATGATTTGAATAGTTTTGTGGAATGGGCATCTTGCCCGTTCCTGATATTTTCGTTTCTGATCAGGACTTAAGGAAAGAAACTACATATAGTAGATAAAAACTATAGCACTATGGCATATATAGCGTTTTTCTCGGAAAAGTGTGTAAATCCTGAATGGGGTATGATTTGAATAGTTTTGTGGAATGGGCATCTTGCCCGTTCCTGATATTTTCGTTTCTGATCAGGACTTAAGGAAAGAAACTACATATAGTAGATAAAAACTATAGCACTATGGCATATATAGCGTTTTTGTCGGAAAAGTGTATAAGTCCTGTATATGTTTGAAATTGTTCCATTAAGCAAGTGCCATCTCATCGTTAATTAATGTTTCTATTAAGTTCCAATGCTTGATTTAGTGGAGAAATTTTTAATTCTGGTAAAACTATAGCGTTTCTCAAGTTAATGAATTTTATGCCTCACTCAGACATGGAATTACTATAGAGATGTTCTAAATTTTTCCATTGATTTTCTATTCCCTATTTCCTACTCCCTGCTCCCTACTTCCTACTCTTCAAACTCAACTTCTTCATAAATATCCTGTAAAGATATTCCAGATTCAACAGAACTTAAATACAAAATATCTTCTGGATTACTAAATTCTGATAATAACCATTTCCCCTCTTCAGTCTTGCTAAATTGTTCTACATGATTCCTATATTGGTCAATCAAAATATATTCTTGAAAACTATTCATACTTCGGTAATACTCAAATTTTTTTCCTCGGTCATAACCTTCTGTAGAATTTGATAATATTTCTGCAATTATCAGAGGATTAGTAATAGTGTCTCATCTATTTTCAGCATAGACTAAAGGAATAGCAACAACCATTACATCTGGATAAGTATAAAATCTAGATTCAGGTACCCATAAACGTAAATCAGTTATAAATACTCGATATGGTTTACCTTTTAGTGCATACTTCAGCGCTGAACTAAAGTTGAGAGATATTAAATTGTGATTTGGCGTGCATCCAACCATTTGAATTATTTCCCCCTGACGATATTCACTTCTAAATTCTGCTGCTTCTTCCAGTTCTAAATACTCTTCGGTAGAGTAATATTTTTGCTCAGTTGCCAGCATAATTATCTCCTTCTTTTGTTTTTGAATTTTTACTTAATTAGGGTTTGCGTATGGAAAGTCTTTTTGTTAGGGTAGGGACCCACCCCTCGCCCCTCCCCCTCCCAGGAGGGGAAAAAGGTAGTAGGCAATAGTTAAGAGTTAGGATTTAGGGGAGTTGTAGAAGAGGTAGTCATTCATAATTGCCCCCTATACCATTTCTCTGCAACAATGCGCTTAATAATTCTTACCGAAAAATTGGGTTTAAAGCCTCCCCCTTTTAGGGGGACTTTATGTTATGCTTAAAAAAGCGGAAAGGTATTCAACCGCTCTAAAAACCTATAGCTACCGTTCCTTGTAGCGTTTGCACCTTGACTCCTAGAGTTATGGGGTTTTGTACACCGAATGCTTGTACTTAGGAATTGCTCTAAGCAACAAGTATCAGAGAACCAAAGCTTTTTTAAGGTTTGAACTGTACCGTAGGGCATAGGTCCACAGGCTCTTGGAATAGAGCAAACGCGCAGGCGTGAGAACCATCTCTGGGTTAGATGCCGCAAGGTGTTTAATTTAAGTGGACTCGTTGAACCAAGAATCCTGGTTTCAGGAGAATCTCCACGCCTTTAGGCCGGAGAGTATGTCAACCAGACTGGATTTTACTGATAGCTGTTATCTTTTTAGGACTTACGCAGATACGCTATATATAGCGCTCAAAACTGTTGTCCAATAGTACTTGCACTCTATAAATAGTGCCTTTGCGTAAGTCCTGTCTTTTATTAAACATCTCCAAAAATTAAACATAAAATCAATTATCGTACAGAAACTATCAGTTATTTCCCCCTATTCCCTATTCCCTATTCCCTCTTTTCTGGAGATATCTATTAAGCGCAACTTCATAGAGAAATGGTATTAGTTTTTCTCTCATCATTACCCCACGCATACTCACTTTTTCCCCTCCATCAACCTAAAAGCTGGTACTTTTTCAGTTTCTAAAATTCTTCAAACCAATATCTGTTAATGCACGCGATATTTAATCAGCAAGCCCTAATTATACCAAATTCAAAGAAGATAGTTACAGGGCAATGACGGTCATTTCAGTTATCAGTTATCAGTTATCAGTTATCAGTTATCAGTACCTCTGCAATAAGGAGGCTTGACATAAGGAATATGCTCTTTTTTTATCCTCTTATACCAATTACCAAAAGTAATACTATACTTAGATAACACTTCAGTTATTAAGTAATTAAAAGAAATGGTATTAAAAGGGGAAGCTTTAGACAACAAATTTTCGGTAAAAGAGTCAAATCCTACCTAGAAAAGCGGAGTTTAAATATGTGTTTATGGGTGGAAAATTTATATAATACCAAGGGTGAAATCAAGAATCCTGAATTCTGGCTTCTGACTCCTGAATGATAATTTACAACATCAAAAATGGCATTAAATCTATTCATTCTGAGTCCTGAATTCTGGCTTATGACTCCTGAATAAAGATAATTTACAACATCAAAAATTGTATTAAATCTATTCATTCTGGGTCCTGAATTCTGTTGGCACAGCATTCCGTAGGAAATTCTGAATTCTAAATTATAAATTCTAAATTATGAAGTTATTAAGTAATTAAAATAAATGGTATTAAAAGGGGAAGCTTTAGACAACAAATTTTCGGTAAAAGAGTCAAATCCTACCTTGAAAAGCGGAGTTTAAATATTTTCTTATGAGTGGAAAATTTATATAATACCAAGGGTGAAATCAAGAATCCTGAATTCTGGCTTCTGACTCCTGAATGATAATTTACAACATCAAAAATGGCATTAAATCTATTCATTCTGAGTCCTGAATTCTGGCTTATGACTCCTGAATAAAGATAATTTACAACATCAAAAATTGTATTAAATCTATTCATTCTGGGTCCTGAATTCTGTTGGCACAGCATTCCGTAGGAAATTCTGAATTCTAAATTATAAATTCTAAATT
>NZ_JAAHHG010000596.1:3372-5773 GCF_010692555.1 Okeania sp. SIO3B5
ATGACTCCTGAATAAAGATAATTTACAACATCAAAAATTGTATTAAATCTATTCATTCTGGGTCCTGAATTCTGTTGGCACAGCATTCCGTAGGAAATTCTGAATTCTAAATTATAAATTCTAAATTCTGACTCCTATTCTAATAACTGCTTTAATTTTTGCTCATTCCAAAGTAATTTATATAATCCGGTTTGCTCTACTAATTCTGCATGATTTCCAGTTTGTACAATTCTCCCTTTATCCATGACAAAAATTCTATTAGCAGTAGCAGCAGCAGACATTTGATGAGAGATAAAAATTACAGTTTTCTTTTGAGTTCCAGTTGATAAATTTTGCAAAATATTAGTTGCTGTCTGATTATCTACGCTGGAAAGTGCGTCATCTAAAATTAATATTGGAGCGTCAACTAATAAAGCTCTTGCTAATGCCGTTCTTTGTCTTTGTCCCCCTGACAAAGTAATTCCTCTTTCTCCAACTATCGTTTCATATTGTTGGGGAAAGTTGAGAATTTCTTCGTGAATTTGTGCTTGTTTAGCAGCAGCTTCTATTTCTATTTGTTCTGCTAATGGATTGCCATAACAGATGTTATTTTTAATTGTTGTACTGAAGAGAAAACTTTCTTGGGGAACGTAGGCGATCGCCTGTCGTAAATCTGTTAATTTTACTTGAGTTATATCATAGCCATCTATAAATAATTGGTCAATATTAATATCTAAAAGTCGAGGTAATGTGTTTGCTAAAGTTGATTTTCCTGAGCCAATAGAACCGACAATAGCAATAGTTTCTCCTGGTTGAATCAGAAAATTAATATTGTCTAAGGCTGGTGTTTTACTACCTGGATAAGTATATGTTAATCCTTGGCTTTTTACCCAACCTTTTACTACTTTGGGAAAATCTAGAGGTGATTCATGGTCTTTAATTTTCGGTTCAACTGTGAGAATAGCTTCTATACGGTCAATACTTACTTCTCCTCTTTGATAAGCAGTAATAGTAAAACCTAGTAATGCAGTGGGAAAAACTAAACGCTCAACATAAATAATTAAAGCTACAAAATTACCAACAGTTAATTCGCCATTTTCCAAGTATATCGACCCATTCATTAGCAATATTAATAAACTTGAACTTGCTAAACTAACTAGGAGAGGAAAAAGAATATTACGAGTTTTAGCTAAGTCTAAATTTACTTCTAATAGTCGTTGATTATAATTACTAAAAGCTTGTCGTTCATTTTCCTCCTGAGCATATATTTTGATTAGAGAAATACCATTCATATCCTCTTGAATCAAATCGCTCATATTAGAAAGTTCTTCTTGCACAGCTAATTGTTGACTCTGCAATTTAGTACTAAATATTTTTACCAGTATTAGCATGACAGGATAAACAGAAACTGCTAATAGAGTTAACCGCACATTAATAGAAAGCATAACTGGCATGGTTAAACCATAAGCAAAAATTGTATTGCTAATACTTAATACTGCAAAACCTAATAGTCTGCGGATATTATCAACATCACTTGTGGCGCGGTTAATTAAATCTCCTATTGTATTATTACTAAAGTAGGATGGCTCTAATTTTAAGAGTCGATTAAAAATCTTTTGTTTAAGGTCAAATTCTACCTGTCTTCCTACTCCAAATATGAGTATGCGCGATATTACTCTAATTACCCACATAATAGAGGCAAAAATTATAATTGCTATTACATAGTGTAAGAATTCATCAAATTTGGTCGCTACTTTTAAATCATCTATTGCTTGACTAATTAATTTAGGAATATAAATTCCTAAACTATTGACTATTAGTAGAGAAAAAACTCCTAATGATGACTTTTTCCAGTGGGGGCCTAAGTAGGAGGCTAATTTTTGCAGTCGTGCTTGAGAAGATTGAGCCATAGTAGTGATTATAGATTTTAGATAATGTTATGATTGTAGATAGGGTTTGCTGATTAAATATCGCGCTTATTGACTGATATTGGTTTGAGCAATTTTAGAGCTGGAAAAAGTGCGAGGTTTTAGGTGGTAATGGTTCAAAAATTCAGGATTTTGGTCAAGAGTTGGGCAGAACCATCTTGGGAAAAAACGCCCGCTCCTACCTCCTCCAAATTCCCATTTCTCCTGTCTCCCCCTCCCCTCCTGGGAGGGGCTAGGGGTGGGTTGTCTCCTGTCTCCTACCTTCACCCATAAGACTTTTTCAGCAAGCCCTAGATAGTTTAAAGATACAAAAAAATTGAATTAAAAATAAACCAGAAACTTATTAGTTCTTGTTAGAAATTAGCTGTATTAATTGAAGAAGAAATAGATGGGGATACTGAAAAGTTGTTGCTCTGCGTCTACAAGCTCCAACCAATTGGAGACACTGAAGGTGAGATGTGATGTATTAAATCTATATCTATAGAAACCATTTA
>NZ_JAAHHG010000597.1 GCF_010692555.1 Okeania sp. SIO3B5
CTTACCTCTGTGGGACAACTTTAATCCCTAGCTTCATATGGAAAATAGCTTTCCAATACAGTGCCTTCTTCTTTCATAAACTCAAATGCAGGATGATACCATCCCCCTTGACTACAGTTACCAGCACCACTACAACTAAGTATATGTTGCTCCGATCCATCTGCTATAGTTCCAATTTGTGAGTAGTTTATATTGTTGTGGTAGAGGGCGCTGGATTCAAATGCAGCCATAGCTGCAAATGCCCAACAACTACCACAACCACCTTGATCGCGAACAGAAGTTACTTTGTCCAATTCGTTCCACCCAAAGGCTCTATCCTCAGCAGAGCAAAATGACTGTTGCTGTCCTATACTTGCTCCCAATCTAATTTCTTTAGATTCAGCTAAAGGATTTTGCCTACGAGCAATTTGTAGAGCATTGTTGGGTATTCGAGTTCCTGCTAGCTGGCTAAGGGAGCGTCTCGTTGCAGGATTTTCAGCTACTGTAAAGGTAAATCTGTTATTTCTAATCTCCTGTTCAAGTCGTCTTTGAGTCTGTGCTAATCGTATTTGAGCCACCTGGGTAATTTGTGAATTCTCCTGAGCTTTATGGAAAGGCCACTTAGCAAATGATGAGTTCTGCCATACACCCAGAGCTAATAACACCATGACAAAGATTGCTAAAAATTTTTGGTAGTTTTTCATATAATCTATTAAGGAATTTTAACGTTTAGACGATAAATATTGAGAGGAGGTTGATTTCTTTCCCAAGGACGGCTATAGTGAAATTCCAACGTGCTGGTTCCCGCCGATTGTGCTTGAAAGCAGAAATTTTTGTATTGGGTGCCAGTTTGTTGCAGCACTGGACTTCCCAATGGTTTAAGCTTGTTGGCATCATTTTGAATTACTTGCCAACTCTGACCACTATCTGGGTTAGCATCTAACCGAACAATCAAGGTATTGCCTGGAATTAACCTGACTTCCTTATTATTGTCTGACTCAGTCAACCTAACCACCTCGGTTTGCTCTAAAATTTGCACACCGATCCTATAAGTTTCTTTAGGTGTAGTTTCTTCAGGACGCCGATACTGCAATTCTAGTACACTCGTTCCTTCAGATGCTACCTGAAAGCGAAACACTTGATAAGCACTGCCACCTGGTGCAGTTTGGTTCCCATCTCCTGAAATGGAATTATCCAAAAGCTTTAATTGATTGGGATTGTTGCTAACAATTTGCCAACTATAACCAGAAGCAGGATTAGTTCTTAATCGAACAACGAAAATATCATCTTTTGCAACTCTTATTTCTTGGTTGTTATCAAAATCAGTTGCAGTAATAGTAGCAGAAGAGTTAGACATTAGAATGTTTAGTCGATAGCTTTTTGTTGATAAGTTATTAGTTCCTTGCTCTTGCGGATACTGTAGCTCTAGTATGCTGCTTGCACCAGACTGCACTTGAAAACGAAAAACTTGGTACACACTGTCATTTTGGATGGACTGGTTTGGTGGCTCTAAGGTGGGATTTTCTAATAGTTTAAGTTGTTCGGGGTTGTTTTGAACTAATTGCCAGCCATAACCAGTGCCAGGATTACTTGCTAATTGAACCATCAAAAGATGGTTTTGCTTCAATGTTACTGCTTCAGAATTGTTTTCATCACTGACACTAATAATTTTAGTGGAGCCAACTGTAGAGGAACAAGAATCTTGTGTACTGACTTCTGAAGCATCTGCGAAGAAGCTAGAAACAAAGTCACTATAATTATGCAAAATTATCATAAAAACTACAATTGTTAAAATAGTATAGATTTGTTTTCTTTCTATTTTCAAAGATAAAAGCATAATCAAAATTTAATCAATTTGTTTAATTGACAAGTGTGTAGGGTTCCATTCCTGGATAAACCTCTAACTCGTCCATTTGTACTCTCTCCAAGTTTTCCTTTTCACAGTTTTTTCTTTTTTCTGTTCTAAAGTATGGAGCCGACTTATCTATGCAAAACTTTTTAGGTCCATCACCCCAATATCCACCTTCAGAATTATAGGCATAGTAATAAACTTTCCCTTTATAATCCCCTCCAATAGCAAGTAATGGTTTGCATGATTGAGGTTCAACTTTGTACCAACCCTTTGTCTCCCATCCGTCTCCCACTTTTTTTGCTAGTGCTAAAGACATTTCCAATGACGGTTTTCCCTCATTACATATTTTAACCCAGCTTAGGCTTGCGTTTTCTATAAAAGTGTTTATAGAAATACCTAGCTGATATAAAGTTGGAGATTTTCCATGAATTCCCATCAAATGACCATTTGTATCAAGAACAGGGCCTCCACTCATGCCATTCTCTGTTCGCGCTTTATATGAAATTGAATATCCATCACTCTTGCTCAAATTTTTTTTCCTCATCACTCCACGAACAACCTGAAAATTATCATTATTATTAAAAGGCCAACCACCAATATAAATAGAATCTCCTGTTTCCAAATTTTGAGAATCACCTAACTCAACTGCACCATAATTTTCCCTGCTAGTAAACTTGAGCCATGATAAATCAAGTTCAGACAATTCCATAACATCTTCAGATTTTGTGATCTCATGTTCAGTTCCATCAAAAGTTTTGACAAGATATTCCCCTCTAGAATAAGCAACGTGCTTAGTCGTAACTACATAATGTGTATTTTTTTCCACACTAGGAATAATTACTCCAGAACCAGCAGGTTCAAATTTAGCATCTTCACGGGGTGCTTTAGAATAAATTTGAACTGTTACTTCACCAGCAATCTTTTGAACTTGAGCATCTGTATCTGTAAGTGCATCCGCTAGTTTTGCTAAAGTTACTAAAAAAATTATGCATATAAAAACAACACTTGCTTGAAATAAGCGTTTTATATACTTTTTTGTTTTTTTGTTCATAGCTCGCTTAAAGTTTAATTAGTCAGCGTATCTTTTTTAGAATCTATTAGCGTATCTTTTTTAGATAAATATTTTTGAAGCTCTTGAATTAGAATAGCACTACCGCTAGAATTACTTGACGATCCAGATGTATTAATGCCAATTACTTCCCCTTTAGAATTGATTAAAGGTCCACCTAACATTTCTTCACTTATTACCTTTGAGTGCGATAGATAAATTCGGTTCTCATTTGAATTACCAAAGCTTTGAACCCTACCTTTGATAAATTCAAACTCTCCTTCTTCCATTGTTTCAACTTTTTTGTATCCAGATACAAAAACTTCATCCCCAGATTTAGGGGGAGAAAATCTTGGTTTTGCCGTTTCGTAGTTTCCTTCAGATTCGTAACCAAAAAACTCTAATCTCAATAATTTGTCTCCCCCAGATATAGAAATTTCTTCTCTTGTAGTATTAATTCCTGGTCTTTTAGTGTCAACTTCTGTGTCATTGGGTGGAACTATGTCTAGAGAGATCGAATTTTCTGAATCTTTTGTTTGCTCTAAACTAACTCTATTTTCTAGCTCTGTTTTTTGTCCTAGATAAACTATAACAGTGTAAACGTGTCCTACCCCTTTAGGCTTTTTATCCACCACAAATCCTGAGCGAATGAATTCACTTCCTTCGATTTTGTCGTTTATTTTAGCTATCTTTGTGACTTTTACCCTGACGGTAATTTTCTTAGCTAGCTCTTCCAACTCATCATCATTCAAATCACTGCGAACGCTACCAGCATCGTAATTTTCCGGTGTTTCTCCGTTTCTTACCGCTGAACTGTTAGATGGTTCTGGAGGCAAAGTTTTTGCTTGCGATTCGGATTCCTTGGGATTTGTTGGAGTCTGATTTACGGTTACTTTACAATCAGGAGGCTTTTCTCTATCGTCATAAGCAAGACAAATGCCTTTTGACATTGCCCTGGGTACTAATTCTTCCATCGGAATTGCCCAACTTGATTTCTTCAGCAATTCTAATTTTTCCTCAACAGGAGTTCCGTCTTCATATTTATATAGATTTCTTCCTCCAAAAGGGGGGTTACTATGTCTGCCATTAATTCCCACTATCTGACCTTGAAAATTAAACAAAGGACCCCCGCTCATTCCTTTGCGAATATTAACTTCATAACCTATCCTATAGCCACCTTGCATCGGTCTATCTAGCACAATAGAAACTTTACCTTGCTCACAAACCCAATTAGACTGTGTAACTTCACCTGTTCTAAGTGGATATCCAGCAGCAATAACAGGTGTTTTAGGAGATAATTTTTCTCCATGTGCTAACTTAGGAATTTCGTAGTTTTTTGTGCTTTCAAATTGCAATGTCGTTAGGTCTCTACCAGAAAGGGCAGTTCCAAAACTATATAGTTTACTTGCTTTATAGTAATTTTTGTCACTTGTTTGAATTTTATATGATTTTGCTTGGGTTAATACATGACCGTTGGTAACAACTTTGTACACAAAACTTCCGTTGTTAGAGCGTTTTTTCTCAATTAGAAACCCTGTTCCTTGCGATCTGTTGTCTTCTGATAGAATTAACACCGTTTTTGATTTGGCAATCTCGCATATTTCGTCTTTGATTTTTGTTTTTCCTAACTTTGCTGCATGAAGGTTGCTTAAAGTTTCAGAATGAACCCTAGACTGAGCAGTACTACTACAGTTTAATATTAGAATGTTAAAACTGATTAAAAAACCAAGAATACAGAGATTGTCTTTTAGCGAAGGGATTATAATTTTCATATTGCGAACACCTTGCTAGTGCATCTAACTTAATTTAGTAGGGAAATTAATGCTTGTATGATTAAAAGCTTTGAATTTTTTTACACGCTGTTTTATCCTACTAACAAAAACATTGATCTTGTCAACACTTTTGTTAGTAGGTTTTTATTAGTGGTTACTTATTTATATATACGACGGTTGCGAAGCATCCACCTGCTTATGTTGATATATGTACGTCCATTGTAATAAGAACGAGGATCGCCATTTTCCACCACCGAGGCAAAACCCAGCAATTGCTCTAAAGCTAGGTCAGGATCTTTATCTTCAGGTAGCGTAAATAAAACCCGATCGGAGTTATACTGATCGCTGCATTCTGCTCCTTCTGTAGGAACAGCGCAGACAACTGGCATCTTATTTACTCTTCCAGTCGTTAGAAATTCTAGTGTTCCATCCCGATCAAAACGATCAAACCTTTGAGATACAACTTGGCAGCGAACTTTAGGAGTCCATTGTTCACCCAAGGTAGTTGTCCAACGAATAAGCGGAATGTCTTCTTCTCCTGGTGATTTGTAAATGGTTGTTGGAGCTCCATCACTGGTTCCACAAGAATAGTTACTGCTAACTTGAGCTTGACTAGATTGAGCGCCAAGAACTATAGTGCTAGCAATTGATAGAACAGACGCACATCTGAATAATAACTGTCTGATTTGCATTATTTTATCTATGCCAAATTAATTTTAATTTGTAACTGTATGTAAAACTTTCTACATGAGAATCACAGTTTACTTGCTAAGATACAAAGAACTCTATCTTTATCTCTTTGGCCATTGGTAATTGGTAAGATGATTTCTTGGTAAGGCTAACACCCCTTAAAGTTTCATCTCTTGATTTACCAACGCTTCTCTTTGGTACTGAAATTACAAAACATGAAAAAAAGTTATCAGTTACAGTTAAATAGGGTAGCACAAATTTTTTTTATTACAGGAAAATCTTACAATTGTTTATAAATGCCAAATGGGTTCTATTTAACAAGTTACAAGTTCAATACCCATCTAGGTTTTATGATTCAGGAAGTCATATCAAATCCGGTTAAACAGCCATAGAATGGTTAAGTTAGGATCGGAAAAGCACACGTCGGAACTC
>NZ_JAAHHG010000598.1 GCF_010692555.1 Okeania sp. SIO3B5
CCTATGACCTCAACTATGTTTGTCCAAAAACTCCCTAAAAATAGAAAAGGCAAGAATATAATTCTCATATACAAGAGCCTGTCGCAAATGTCTTTTTAGGAAACGATTGGACAGCTCAATCGTTGCGCCATATACATTATCTGGTAAATTTTCTAGAAAATATTGCTTGAAGTCTTTGTCTGTCATGTTTTGTTAGAACCTATAAATCCTTACTTTAATACTTTCAAGATTTCGCGAGCAAGTTCCATGCCTTTCTTAAAATCTAAATTTCCATGATACAGAAAATTTGCGACATTACCTTTCAAGTCTTCTGGTATCTTATTTCCTTGATGTATTAGAAGAGTTTGTTTAGGGAAAAGAGCTAGGCAAGCTCCCAAATCAAAGTATGCAAGTGCGCTGATTGACTCCTCTTGTAGATTTTCCGGTGGCAAACAAATAATTGCACTAGAACATGAACATATTTCATTAATTCTAAGACTTATTGTTTCCAGGTTGTTTAACTGGTTTCGTGGATTTGTCTTCAAGTTATCCATCTCTGGAGCTAGTTCCATTTCCCTCATTTCCCTCACTGTAGCAAATACAGTTTGAATTTCTTCTAAAATTTGTTCATTATAATATGAGATGAATATTATTTTATCTGATTTGTACTTTTTTGCAGATGAATTAAGAAATGAAAGTTCAGGTGTTTTTTTCTCTTCTTCCAAATTAGCCTCAATCATTTTAATAGCTTGTAAAAAATATTCTTTCCCTGTCTCTAAATCGTCTCTTCCAACTGGTCTTTTTCTAACATCTAGTAACTTTTTACCATTTTCAAATAATTTGTCTACTTTGGCATCAGGAAACTTACTTAATGCTTCGGTTACTAATTCCTTTAGTTTGTCTAATAGACTTGAGAAATCATCAGTGAGTTTTTCAGGGCTAAAAGTTCTGCGGTTTTTATCAGCAAAATTATCGTAGTTGACTTTATTCAATTCTGACCTAATTTCATTGATATTAGACTTCATTGCATCAGTATTCATTGGTTTCAACTTTCTCCTTTTTCTCTAGTGAAAGGTAAGAAGACTCACCATGTTCCTGCCAATCTAACCCCCTTTTTTCTTCGTCTGCTTCTACTCTGATACCAAAAATTGAGTGTATAAACTTAAAGGATAACCAGATCGCAAAATAAGACCATGCGGGTATTAATAATGAGCCGAATATTTGGATCAAAGTAATTTTTGTAAAAATGGCAGTAGCTAATCCTCCCCAAATACCACAAAAAAAGTGTACGGGAACTGCTCCAACAGCATCATCAATTTTTCGTTCATACAACAAGTTAATACCCATAATGACAACCAGTCCTGCAACTCCCCCAATAATTAAAGATTTAAGTGGAGTGACGAGATCGCATGAAGCTGTAATTCCTACAAGTCCCCCTAACAAACCGTTGAGAACGGTTGAGAGGTCTATTCTACTTTTGTTAAACCATCTGTAAGCTATCACCGCACAAGCACTAGAACAGGCTGAAATAGTAGTATTTACGAAAATGCTTCCTACTTCGTCTGGGGTGCTAACTGTTCCAATACCAAAAGTGTGAACTCCTGCAATACCCAAAGTGCTTCCACCATTAAAACCGTACCACCCAATCCACAGAATAAAAGTTCCCATTGCCGCAAGGGGTAAACTGTGAGGCAACAATTGTTTTTCCTCTTCTGGAGGTATTGGTTTTCGACTGAACTTTCCTATTCGTGACTTCAAAATATTTACAATTGCTAAGGCAGCACCTCCTCCAACACCATGAACTACTACAGAGCCAGCAAAATCATGAAAGCCCTGTTTATTTAGCCAACCGCCTCCCCAAACCCAATAACCACTGACTGGGTAAACCAAACCTGTAATCAAGAATGTCAGCAGTAAATAGGCCCACGGCTTAATTCTACCTGCAACAGCTCCAGAACAGATGGTTGCTGCGGTGGCAGCAAAAGCAGCTTGAAAGAAGAAATCTATATAAACAGACAAGTGTTCCGCTCCTGCTCTAGATTCCGTACCATTCAAAAACATATAGGGTAGACTGATGCCAAAAATTTGGGGCATAAGATCGGCAGATTGCCAATTTTCAGGACGATACATTAACGCATAACCAAAGGCAAAATAGACTAAAATTCCTAGACAAGCATCAGCAATATTTTTAAACAGTACATTGACTGTATTTTTAGCTGCACTAAATCCTGCCTCTAACATCGCAAACCCTAGCTGCATCATTAACACTAATATTCCTGCTACTAGCACCCAAAGGTTGTCGAGTGCATCCTCTAGGGAAACATTACTCGAAGCTTCTGTGGCTTTGGATATTACTTGTTCTTGGACATCTTGTGCAGACAAGATAGTAGGAAATAGTACAAAAATAGCAACTGTAGCTACTAAAATGAAAATTTTATATAATCTTAACATCGCCGAGTATTTATTATTAATCATATTTGTTATCCGATCTACTTGACTCATATTTTCGTCAAGCTCTACCATCGCTTTTATTACATAAAATTCTACTCTAACTTAATCAACTTATGTTCAATTTTAGTTACCTTTTATACGAGTGAAAGTTCATCAGAAGATTTTAAATAACTCGTGAGTACTGGTATAACCATATCCATTTTAGGTGAGCCAGAGCTAGCAAAATAATCTTCCAACTTAGAATAAAGTCCTGATGGTACCCTTGCAGTAATAAGTTTATTGGACATTTTTACCATCCACTAACATAAACAAACATTGTTTTACATTATACAACATAAATTTTACTGAACGGGAAACCCTGAAGTAGTTAACTTAAAGTTAACCTTAAGTTCTTTTGAGCTAGGTAGCGATAAATTCCGTTAAAATTTCTGTAGCATTAGATTGCTTCGGCTAAATTTATACTTTCTCTTATTAGACTTTTCGCCTAGCAATGACAAGATAAATGCTCAATTTTTTAATTATTATTTATATGGTTTTTGTAGTCATTTTTCCCAGCCGATCGCCATTGATATTACACACATAATTCTTCTACTTCCATTTCCTTAATTTTAAGTTCTTGACCTTGAATAATATCTATTTCCACACTATTACAAACATGACAAACACCGAATGGTTGCTCCAGGGAAATTTCTGCTCCACATTGACGACATTTTCCTAAACCGGGAATTTTAATAATTTCTAAAGTTGCACCTTCTAAAACAGTACCTTTACTACAAACATCAAAACAAAATTCAATGGCATCAGGCATAATGGCAGAAAGTTCGCCTATTTCTAAGGTGACTCTTTTGACTAATTTTCCCTTAGCATTTTCAGCAACTATGGCAACAATATTTTGAGTGATTCCTAATTCGTGCATATTTACAAAACTTTTCCAGTTTTTTAGGTAATTTTTAAATTAAAAGTTAGAAGATAGGGAGAGAATTTTCAGCCTCAAAAATTCAGTTCCAGACTATTTATATTGACTGATGAAAAAACAATTTTCTATCTGCTAAAAAAATGTCAGTAGTAGAGCGATCGCTCGCCACATTTTTTAACTACAAAAGTTCATCAGGGTTAATACCTCTTTCTCTGAGAAGTTCCGCTAGTCGGTCAGCACGTTGTTTTTCCTGCTCTGCTCGTTGTTTTTCCTGTTCAGCTCGTTCATCTCCAGTTAACAAAATATTCCCCGAATCATCACACCAGCGCAACCAATCATATTCTTTTCCTTCAAAAATACCATGCCAAATTGTTAAACCCAATCCCACTTGAGACAAATATAAATTTCCTAGTTCTACATAACTATTACCTCGTAATTCATATACTCGTAAAATAGTTTCCCCAAATTGTTTTAGTGGGTCAAAAACGACATAATAACCAACCCCTGCAAAAGCATAATCTTGTAATTTACTACCCAACTCATTACCGATTTTATTAGGGACAATTTCGATAGCTACTTCTGGAGGTTTGCCAAAAGAAAATACAAAATAAGAACGATTCTGTTTTTCACTCCAATCTTCCGGTACTTTGACTCGTAAACTGAGTAGAACGTCCGGTACGAGTGGTGGTATTTTATTACCGTAAAAAAGCCCGACATTCGCAGTTGCTAAAAATGGTAAGTCTGTTTGAAAAGAACTATATAAAGTAGTAGTTAATAGTCGTTGTTGTTTCTCAGTAATTAAATTATCCACAGGAGTATCATCCTCAGTAATAACATCACTAATATCTGGTTCTACAAATTCAAAATCTTCTGGTTGCTTTTTGAAACTTTTAGGGGATGATTCAATATTTGTTTGTGTTGGTAATATAGACATAAATTTTTTCCTTATATGTGATTAAATCAAAAGATAAAATTCTAATCAATTAGATTCTTTTCTACTGCAAAAAATTTCAGGTTTTACAGACTGCCACAAAGCATCAACTTCATCAGATGTATAAATCTCTTCAGTTGTTAATTCCACAAAATCTTGTAAACGACGATTTAAAAAAGTTCTAGCAACTTTAATTATTTCTGCTTCTGGATAATTAGAATGAACCCAAATATTAACTTCAAACGAATTTATTCCCCCTGACTGGATCAAGAATTTAACTAGATGATATTTACCGGAAAATCCAGGACGTTCTTGATACTTATTAAGTTCAATAATTGCAATTTTAGCATCAAAAAAAGTTGTCATGTTCTTGAAATATTCAGGTTTTAAACTTCAAAATTTGATATTAATATTATGTCCGGTTGAATACTTATACTTTTTTGAAGTTAGGAAGGCAGAAGGAAAAGAAAGGTTCAAAAAGTTTTTAGCCGATAAAATCTTACTTTTAACTTCCATGAGTGGGAGAATTTGGAGACCAAACCCCTGCAAAATTTTGCTCATCCGTACATCCGTGCCCAAATCCTTGTCTTGCTCATCCGTGACAAAATCCTTGTCTTGCTCTTGTCTTGCTCTTGTCTTGCTCTTGTCTTGCTCTTGTCTTGCTCTTGTCTTGCTCCTTCCTAATTTCCATCATCCGTACATCCGTGCCCAAATCCTTGTCTTGCTCATCCGTGCCCAAATCCTTGTCTTGCTCATCCGTGACAAAATCCTTGTCTTGCTCTTGTCTTGCTCTTGTCTTGCTCTTGTCTTGCTCCTTCCTAACAAATTCTCGGCAGTTGGTCTCCCACCAACATATCCACAATACGCTCGGTGCCAAAAGTAGTTTCCAACAACAAAATTCCGGGAGGAGAAGCAATAACTTCCCCCACAATAGCAGCATCAATACCCGCAGGATGAGATTTCATGGCAGCTAAAACAGTTTCTGCTTTTTCTCCCGGCACCACTGTCACTAACTTACCTTCATTGGCAAAATATAAAGGATCGAGACCGAGAATTTCACAAACTCCCTGCACCTCCTCCCGCACTGGTAGAGAAGATTCAAAAAGTCGTATCCCTACTTCCGAACTCATGGCAAATTCATTTAATACTGTTGCTACACCGCCACGGGTAGCATCTCGCATTGCCCGCACCTCCGGACAAACATCAAGAATAACATCAACCAAACCATTCAAAGGTTGAGTATCGCTTTTAAGTTCCGTTTCTAAATCTAGATATCCACGGGCAACGGTAATAGCTGCTCCATGATCGCCTACATAACCATTTACAATAACGGCATCCCCTGGTTGGAGATTTTGGGCAGAAATAGAAACACCAGAACGAATTACACCCACCCCTGCAGTATTGATAAATAATTTGTCCGCAGCACCTCGGTGAACAACTTTTGTGTCTCCAGTAACAATTTTCACTCCGGCGACATCTGCTGCTG
>NZ_JAAHHG010000599.1:0-2647 GCF_010692555.1 Okeania sp. SIO3B5
TGGCGGAGGATGGTGGCGGCAGCTATATCGCTTGTTTTTGATTGTCTATTTTTTTACGATCGCTTGTCAGTCCAATAGTCACTTTTGGCTGACTATTCTATTGCACTATTTTAGGTGAAACAGTCCAGTAGGGTGTGTTAGCGCACTTTGTAACGCACCAAGACTCTACAAGACTCTATATATATATAGTACCTCATGCGTAAGTCCTGATTATGTACCTAGTTGTGTTGGTCTTGGTAAGTTTAAGCATTGATTGTGAATATCTTCTTCTAACCATCTTTGCGTATTTCCTCCAGGAGGGATTACTCCATCAGGGTTTGAACCTCCTTTGTATTTCTGATATGCATAAATAGCATCACTAAATTCTTGCCATTTTGCATCATTTTCTGTGATTTTACTGTAGGAAAAATCTGGTAAGTTGATTAGTTTTTTAATACAGTGGATAACAATACCTTTTTTGTCTAGATTTTCTTCATAGAGATAATTTGGAACCTTTAATTCAGGTAAAACATTGTCTTGAGCTAGCTTATCTATTGTTGAAGTTAATCTATTTGTTATTCTATCAATTGCATCATCAGTTCTTTGGTAATAGTCTTTATTTTTTTCAGAAAGAGAAATTGTTTTACTTTTTTCTTGATCGCTTTCAGTTTCCTCATCTTCTGAAATTTGACCTGGAAGTAAGCTGAAAATTACAGAATCTAATTCTAATCTTGCACTAAATCTACCCAGTAGAAATACAACCAACAAAATAATCAAAGCTGTAAATCTTGACATACTAATCCCTCCAATATTAGTAGTTCCACAGAAAAAAAAATAAACCTCCTCTCCTAATTTATTAATATAATTTCCAATATCTTCCCTTCGATTAATCCTCCTTTTAAAAAGTATTAATTCTGATTGGTTCCTTGAAAATTTGTCAAACAACGATTTCGGAACACTTCCCTGCCCTATTTGATAGAAAATAGCAGCCAGTTTTGCAGTTCCTACTTTCTCAAACAACCTCGTCAAATTCCCATAATAATAATCATGTTTTTCTGGCGGATACCAAAACTTGTTAATTTTATTCAATAAACTAATCCATTGGGGATATTGACTTTTCAGAGACTGCAAACTCTGTCTCTTTTCAATATAATTTCCCATAAGATCGAGAACTTTTTCCAACTCCTGAGAGAGTGAGTTTTTGTAAAGCTGACTCCACAACCCTGAACCAGTTAATAATGACTGAGATTGTTTGAGAATTTTCGGCTCATCAATCAAGCAATCAATGACACAACAAATACCAAGTTTGAGCTTTTCTAAAAAGTAGGGAAAATCATCAGTAGATTTCGAGGCTGCTTGTAAAATTGATTCCTGTAACATAAACGAAGTAACATAATGTATTTCCCATTCCTTTGAATCAGTAATCCAAGCTAGAAAATCAGGCAAAAACTGTGGAATTAATATTGCTTTTAATGTCAATAATCGCACATAGCGAGCAATATAAATATTTTCTCTGACAACTTGAGAAGCTCCCTCCTTATCTAAAATAAGTTGCCAATAATTATCATTCAGTTGTGGGTTTGCCAGAGCATTTTCTAAAGTCTCAATATGTTCCCGCTTTACCCGATTGTTCATCACGGCTTTAATTGCTGTTTTAATCCCAGGTTCTACATTCATTATTAATTATTAATTATCCATTATTAATTATTACCTATTCTTAAAATAAGAGGATTGACTAAAAGGATTTTTTTGGATTTTTCTCCTTAAAAGGGGAGGCTTCAAGGCGTGAATTGTTGAATGAATAATTATTAAATATCAACTCTTAATTATTAATTATTAATTATTAATTATTAATTATTAATTATTCATTATTCGGTTATCTTCCCTTCGATTAATCCTCTTTTTAAAAAGTATTAATTCTGATTGGTTCCTTGAAAATCTATCAAACAAGGATTTCGGAACACTTCCCTGCCCTATTTGATAGAAAATAGCAGCCAGTTTTGCAGTTCCTACTTTCTCAAACAACCTCGTCAAATTCCCATAATAATAATCATGTTTTTCTGGCGGATACCAAAACTTGTTAATTTTATTCAATAAACTAATCCATTGGGGATATTGACTTTTCAGAGACTGCAAACTCTGTCTCTTTTCAATATAATTTCCCATAAGATCGAGAACTTTTTCCAACTCCTGAGAGAGTGAGTTTTTGTAAAGCTGACTCCACAACCCTGAACCAGTTAATAATGACTGAGATTGTTTGAGAATTTTCGGCTCATCAATCAAGCAATCAATGACACAACAAATACCAAGTTTGAGCTTTTCTAAAAAGTAGGGAAAATCATCAGTAGATTTCGAGGCTGCTTGTAAAATTGATTCCTGTAACATAAACGAAGTAACATAATGTATTTCCCATTCCTTTGAATCAGTAATCCAAGCTAGAAAATCAGGCAAAAACTGTGGAATTAATATTGCTTTTAATGTCAATAATCGCACATAGCGAGCAATATAAATATTTTCTCTGACAACTTGAGAAGCTCCCTCCTTATCTAAAATAAGTTGCCAATAATTATCATTCAGTTGTGGGTTTGCCAGAGCATTTTCTAAAGTCTCAATATGTTCCCGCTTTACCCGATTGTTCATCACGGCTTTAATTGCTGTTTTAATCCCA
>NZ_JAAHHG010000599.1:2747-5761 GCF_010692555.1 Okeania sp. SIO3B5
CTTATCTAAAATAAGTTGCCAATAATTATCATTCAGTTGTGGGTTTGCCAGAGCATTTTCTAAAGTCTCAATATGTTCCCGCTTTACCCGATTGTTCATCACGGCTTTAATTGCTGTTTTAATCCCAAGTTCTACATTCATTATTCATTATTAATTATTAATTAACTTTATTACAAGTAATTATCCGAACATGGTATTAATTATTCATTATTCATTATTCATTATTTAGTAAGGATTTTTTTTGATTTTTTCTCCTTAAAAGGGGAGGCTTCAAGGCGTGAATTGTTGAATGAATAATATCATGTTCGGTAGAACAGTTATAATTAGGCTCGCAGTTGGACTTTAGTCCTAATACTAAGCATTTCAGAGGTTCAAGCCCAACTACAAACAAAAACTTTATTATAAGTAATTATCCGAACATGATATTAATTAGGGCTTGCTGAAAAAGTCTTATGGGTAAGGGTAGGAGACAGGAGACAGGAGACAGGAAACAGGAGAAATGGGAATGAGCGAGGAGGTAGGAGCGGGCGTTTTGTCCCAAGATTTTTCTGCCCAACTCTTGCCTAAAATATTAACTTTTTGAGCGCTTGAGATTGAAAACCAGGAATTTTTTTTGACCACAAAAAGGCTAAAGTCTTGATATGTCAATGCTTTTAGATTTAATCAGCAAGCCCTAATTATTAATTATTAATTATTCATTATTAAATATCAACTCTTAATTATTAATTATTAATTATTAATTATTAATTATTCATTATTCAGTTAAGCCATCGGATCGAAAAAGCGGTTATAGAAGACCATTCGGTAGCATTCGGGAACTTCGATATTATCATCTTGACTATTAGTATAGAAAGTAAGGACATAGTTATGTTTTAGAGGAATCTTACGACGGAAACTGAGTCGGGTTCCATTAATGGCAACGCTATCAAAAAACTTTGGATTTGGATCTAAAACTGCGTTTTTTCCTTTGATACGGATGTCCGCAGCGTGCAACGGGAGGTGGGGAAGGCAGATCTGAGCTATGCTTGCCGAACCAATACGAATGGTTCCCTGATTGGGAAGTTCTATAGACAAACCTTCCTCAATTTTGTCATCATCATCGGGTTCGTATTGAGAACGGTAACTGATAAACTTGAGTTTGGAACTGACTATCCTGGGATAGTCTCGACTGAGGACTGTCCGACGGGGATCGATATCGTTGTATTCTTCCCCTGAATACTCGAATCCACTTCCTGCTCTCAATGCTGGTAAATAACTAGGGGTAAAGTTGGTAATGCTAAAGGCAATTCCCAAACACAACCCCAGAACAGCAAAGCCAAAAGGATCTTCGTAAGATTTGAAAGCTTCTGGCATAGTTCCCTGAATTCGACGCACTAACTCGAAGGCGCTGGCAGCTATGAGACTGGCAATACTAGCTACGAAAACGCTAAGAATAAGACGTTTTTGAAAGTATTTGGGGTTGCCAACTTCAATGCTACGCCATCGCCAGCTAAACCCTTCAGCGAGACCAACGGAAGCTCCTACTATCAACCAACCACAGATGCGAACAATGACAGGGGAAACATCTATTCCGGGTGCTAGGAGGATTTGGTAAATGCCACCTGCTATTAAACCGGAGATAATTCCTATACTGAAAGCGATGAATAAGGGAGCGGGTAGCATCCGCAGGCTAACTTTAGGACGAGTGGGGTTACTAACTAAGATTTCGTTAGCAACACTGCCGATCGCGAGGGAGATAGCGATGCAGGGAAATAGGATGATTTCGGGAAAGATGTCAATTTCGGCTTCGGCCAAAAGATTAAATAAGCCAAAGTCACTGAGGAAAAGTTGTCCGATGTTCCATCCTAGAAGAGCGGAAGTTATTCCGGAAAGGATATAGAAGTAAGGTTTCATTATGTACTGAGTAGGTTTGGGTTTTTCGGCGGGTTAAGTGACTGAGCTGATTCAGTTAGGTTTTAAGCATTTTTTCTCAATATTGTCTTTTAAATATTTTTGTGTATCGTTGCCTTTATTAATTACTCCATCAGAATCTATATTGACTCTTTCTTTCTGATATGTCTCGATTGCTTTCTTAAATTTCTCCCATTCTGTATTATATTGCCCAATATAACTGTACTGGAATTCTTGAGGTAATCCCAGTTCGTTTTTTACACAGTACAGTACAATTGCTTTTGAGTTGATATTTTGTGGATTTTGATTTTTATAGAAATCTTCATAGAAATTTTTTGGAATTTTAACAGGTAAACTTTTACTTGAAACTAAATCTTCTATCTTTTTTGTCAATCCCATTGCTATTGCTTCAATTGCTTCATTACTTTTATCATATTTATCTTTGTTTTCTAAGGAAAGCCGAGGATATAAACATTCGTTTTTAATATCCCTACTTAACTCTTGGTATGTATCTCGATCTTCTTTAGTTGTCTCATTGGAAGCATTTTGTATTTGTTTTTCCTCATATTTAGATACAGCCTCACTAAATTTGTCATCTGCCTTTATATCACTGAACTGGAAATCTTCAGGAAATTCTAGTATCTCTAGAAGACAAAACCGTATAATATCTTCTGGTTTCTTTAATTTATTGTTATTAATGTTAGCAATAATTTTTTTAGGTAAATTCTCATCTTGACCATCATTCTTCCTCTGATTAAATATATCTTTTGTTTTTGGAGTAAAATCATTTATTAAAGCAGCATACATTGCTTGATAATTTTCATCTTTTTCTGATACTGATGAACCGTCAGGCTCTAGTATACCTCGTAGAAACCACCCCGCAGATCCAGCTAAGGCTAATAAAAAGACAAGAAAAATTCTAGGCATCAGACCTCCCATATCTATATTTTTAAACAAAAAATTCCAGAAAATTTTGACAATACCCTTTGATTCCTGAGCCTCTTCTAAAGGCATTATTGGTTTCGTGGCCTCACCTCCTCCTTTTTTAGAGAAAACTGTAGCCGGGTTTAACGTTCGCACTGCCTTAAACAAATCCCCAACATAATCTCCTGTACCTTTCCTTC
>NZ_JAAHHG010000006.1 GCF_010692555.1 Okeania sp. SIO3B5
TCAAAGCTCTTACAGGTAAAAGTTTCAGTCTTTTTCACCTCAAACATTGATGTTCTATTGATCTATTGTCCAATAGTTACAGTAGTTTCCGCGCGTTATGAAGTACATATGCGGATCAAGTGCGGCAACTATATATTTTCATGCAACAAAGCCATGCACGACCATAAAAAATTTAATATAGCAATATTTTTTCCACTTTGGTAGAATAGAATATAAGATAAAAAAATTAACTGTTTTAGAATTGGAGAAAAGACTCTATTGTTATTTTCAGCAAAGGTAAAAAATTATGGTGACAACTAACTTAGTTCAGACAATAGCTGTTAATATTCCTAAAGAAATTAATCTCAAAATTACTCACGAACAATTTGTTGAGTTAGCACTGGTAAACCGAGATTTGCAATTAGAAAGAACTGCCAAAGGAGAATTAATTGTTATGGCACCAACAGGAAGCGGTACGGGAAATCGTAACTCAAGTATTACAGGACAACTTTGGTTATGGAACTATCAAACAAAACTGGGGAAAACTTTTGATTCTTCTAGTGGTTTTCATCTACCTAATGGTAGTAGTCGTTCTCCCGATGCTGCTTGGGTAAAACAGGAAAGATGGGATAGTTTGACTAGAGAACAAAAGGAAACTTTCGCACCTTTATGTCC
The DNA here is from genome assembly GCF_010692555.1 of Okeania sp. SIO3B5. Classification (GTDB taxonomy): domain Bacteria; phylum Cyanobacteriota; class Cyanobacteriia; order Cyanobacteriales; family Microcoleaceae; genus Okeania. The sequence goes on from NZ_JAAHHG010000006.1 coordinate 655, forward strand.
TGATTTTGTAATAGAATTACGCTCTAAAAATGATACTATTTCCGAATTACAGAAAAAGATGAAAGAGTATCAATCAAATGGTGCAAAATTAGGTTGGTTAATTGATAGTAAAAATCGGCAAGTGGAGATTTATCGCCAAAATAGAGACGTGGAAATATTAGAAAATCCTAATAGTTTATCTGGGGAAGATGTATTACCTGGATTTGTTTTAGATTTGACAGAAGTTTGGGGTTAGTAAAAACATCTATTACATGAAAAAACAGTAATGAAATTAATATTTTTCCTACCTTGGTGGTGCATCGTAATGGTTGTGCATTGTTATTATTTTTTTGAAGAAGTACAACAGTGGTTAGAGAAAGAGGCGATCGCTTATCTAACGTTACCGTCAAAAACCGTAAAATTGGCTTCCTCAAACTTTTTTCTATTGAAGTCTGAAACAACTAAACAACTATATGTTAAATTCTATAAATTTTTACATCGAGCAAGAATCCGCCAAAATCGGCCATTTCTTACCCCCATTCCTGTACTGGGACTACCAGCGACATTCATTCTGATTGGTAGAAATCCCCTACGCATTTTACTATAAGTTAATCTTTTATACAGTAACCATTTTCCTCCTTTACGCCATCCTACTCTGTCTCCAAACTTTTTCCAAACTTCGTAAGCACGTCTGGCATCCAGACCTCTCATACCACCTAGACTCCGATAAATTTGCTTTTGCACAGAAAAGCCAAAATTACCTTTACTATATTTCAGCCAAAGTTTGTCAATCGTGCTTAAATCTTGGCAAGAAAAATTCCTAGCATCTCTATCTCTCAACCATGCCGATCTTCTTGAATAGCCTGCCAGTCTTAAAATTACCATCCTTGTTTCTTTGTCTGCTTCTTGCCATTGTCCCCTCCTCAATAAATCACGCAGCCTTGTATAGTCAACCTTCTGAGCTAAAATTAGAGGTTCATTATTAGATTCCAATCCCGAAGCTATTTCTTCTGAAAATAATCGTCCAGAATAATTTACTAGAGTTAATACTAGGAATGTTATACCAAAGATACGAGGTAAATATTTCATTTTATTCAAAATTTAGAAACTCGACTCAGAATAATATTAACTGTTTTTGGTTGTCAAGGGCGATCGCCACATTTAAACATTGCAAACTACACGAAAACCAACATCGTAGTAGTAACTATTACAGTCACTATCGTAACGACACCCAGAACGATTGTAGAAATAATATTATGTTTCGAGAAAAAAGTCTTTATAATATAATTAAGTATTCAGCCAGATATAATATTAATTGTTGATATATGGACGACATCAAACTATTAGACAGAATCTCTGTCAATCCTAAAATTTTCAACGGCAAACCTATAATTCGGGGTCGTCGTTTGGCAGTGGAACATATCTTGGGAATGTTAGCAGCAGGAGACACCCCTGAGACCATCTTAGAAGGTTATGCTTGGTTAGAACCAGAAGATATCCAAGCTTGTCTGCTCTATGCTTATAAATTAGTCAGTCACGAGAGAGGATTGACTTAATCCAAGAATAACGATATAATAAATTATAAAGCGTACTATTAAACAGACTCTGTTTGCTGCGCATACAAAACACACATAACATGAAATCCATTAGAACCAAGCTCAAACTTAATAATAAGCAGAAAACTCTGATGGCTCAACACGCAGGCTACTCACGTTGGTGTTATAATTGGGGTTTAAGCTTGTGGAATGCTGCTTACAAGGCTGGTTATAAGCCTAATACCCGTAAGCTGAGAGAAGTTTTTACCAATCATACAAAGGCTTTATATCCCTGGATGAAAAATTTGTCATCTAGAGTTTACCAATACGCTTTCATAAATTTAGGTGAAGCCTTCAAAAGATTCTTTAAAGGGTTAGGAAAATACCCAAGGTTTAAGAAAAAAGGTAGGTCGGATTCATTCACAATAGATAATTGTGGAAAACCAATAGAACTTAATGGTTGGTCTCACAAGTTACCTTTTATAGGTTGGGTAAAAACTTATGAACCGATTGAGGCAACGACTAAAAAAATAACTATTAGTAGGCAAGCGGGTGATTGGTATCTCAGTTGTAGCTATGAATGGAATCCCACAACCACGCCCAAAAAAACTGATGTAGTTGGTGTAGATTTAGGGGTGAAAACCTTAGCGACTTTGAGTGATGGAAAAGTATTTGAGAGCGTAAAATCTTATCGCAGATTTGAAGCTAAGTTGTCTCGATTGCAATACCTAAATCGTCATAAAGAGGTAGGCTCTGCCAACTGGAAAAAAGCACAACTGAAAATTGCCAAGCTACACGCAAAAGTAGCTAACATCCGCAAAGACGCAATTCATAAATTGACAACATACTTAGCCAAAAACCACGGCACTGTCTCAATTGAAGATTTGAATGTCAGCGGAATGTTACGCAATCATAAACTAGCGAAATCAATAGCCGACCAAGGATTTTATGAATTTAGACGACAGCTAGAATATAAGTGCGAATGGTACGGTTCTGAGCTAGTGGTAGTTGACAGGTTTTTTCCATCATCAAAAACTTGCTCACACTGCGGTCACGTTCAAGATATGCCATTAAATGTAAGGACTTATGATTGCCCTGAATGTGGCTTGTCAATAGATAGAGATTTAAACGCCAGTATAAATTTGAGAGATGCGGTCGGCTTGACCGTGAATGCCTGTGGATGAGTAACCGCTGACGGCCTCAGTGGAAGCAGGAAGTAAACATTAAAATGTCACTTATTTGACGTTTTATATCGGTTTTATGAAGCAGTCGAACCATTACTAATAGAAAATAAATGATCAAGCTGCTACTTGATACTTGCGTTTCGGGTGGAATTCGTGAGCAACTGCAAACTAACGGTTACGATGTCATATATACAGGTGACTGGTTAGAAGATCCAGGTGATAACGAAATTTTGGCAATAGCTTACCAGGAACAGCGAACTTTAGTTACTCTTGACAAAGATTTCGGTGAAATAGCAATAGTTCGCGGTCAACCTCACTACGGAATTATCCGTTTGGTGAATATAGCGACTAAAAAACAGGCAGAAGTTTGTGTTGAAGTTCTTATGCGTTACAATCGCGAACTACAGGCAGGAGCTATTGTTACGGCATCGCCAGGAAGAGTGAGAATTCGTAGTAATTGAAGTTCATTGTCCACCAATAAACCGGGTTGTTAACGAAGTCAGAAGTCAGAAGTCAGAAGTCAGAAGTTATTTTTGTAACGGGGATTTTGAGCAACTCTCCAAAAATATTACGCCTTAAAAGGCGGGGTTTTAGACCCATGTTATTTTGATAAACCCGGTTTCTGCATAAGTCCTGTGGATTATACAGCATATATTGGGCAGGTAATAGCTGTTTGCGCAGTATCCCGCAGGAAATGCTTATCTTATTCCTTCTTGTCGCAACCAAGTATCTGCCCAAGTTGCATCATTTTCTGATAATTTTGGTACTGGTTTTTGAGTGTAATCTATTTTTAAATCGTAACTGCCAACATCATAAATATTAGTTAATAAAGCTTGTAAATCTATAATTGGTTCTGTATCTTCTGGGCGTAATGGTAATGGAAATTCAGGGATTTTATTTTGGATATTAAAGGCATATAAATCAGCTCTTGGTCGTTGCTTTACGCGACTCACTAAAATCTGATAATGACTTTTATTTTTATGATTTGAAATAGGCATTCGTTGACCGCGACGCAGTAAATCTATTTCGATAAAATTAGTCAAACTATCTAAAATTTTTTCTCGTTTTTCTAGATAAATTTCTCTACCTTTTCCACCTTTTTTATTAGAAGGAGATAATATTTCTATGGTAGTTACAACTTCCTTAGTTGCTACTTCTTGAATTTCCAAATATCCTTGGCGAATAGTTATAGGTATTGGCAGAGTTACTGTTATAGGTTTTGTGGAAGGTTCTATTATTGCAACTTGAGATTCTGTATAATTTGAAGTGTTAATTTGGCTTTTTTTTGACAGCACTGAAACATCTGGAATATCTACAAATAAAGATTCTATATCTTTTTCTTCATACATTCTTACTTGTAGGGAAACAAAATATTTAGGATATAGTTGGGGAGATAATAAGTCAGCCATCTTCACAGTTAGATGTAGATGTAATCCCGGCCATAAATCGGGATGTTCTAAATATGGGTCCATACCAGGAAATGGGGATGGCATAATTTTTTATCCTTTGAGCGATCGCTAGTTTTTTTGTATTTTACATCATAAAAAAAAGGTAAGTGTTACACCTACCCTCATCTATTTTATCATGGTAATTTGACCTTAGCAATTAGTCATTACCTATGACTTATGATTATCATTATTCTGACCATTTGTGATTTCCATTGCTTGGCTTAACATCCAATTTTTTGTTTGGGAATCTTGGCTATTTGAGATGATATTTTTTGTGTGACGCACTTGTTCAATTGCTTCTAGAAAATCATTCATTGTCGAAATATTTTGTTCATTTTCATAATTTCTGGAGGCAGTTTTTAATACTACTTTTTTGACGACTTTCTTGATTTCTCGACCAGAAAATCCTTCAGTAAAATCTGCTAATTTTGCTAAAGATATATCTGGGGCAAGGGGATGTTTTTTGGAGATATGAACTTCAAAAATACGTTGCCGACATTGCACATCTGGCAAACTAATAGAAATAGCATCTAGGCCGCGATCGACAAAGGCAGCGTCTAAAACTTGAGCATTATTTGTTGCTACTATTACTAGGCCAGAAAACTTTTCTATTTCGGCAAGGAGAGTATTTACAGATGAATTTATACCTCTGGCAGCAGTATCTTCAGGGTTGGATAAACGCTTGCCCGCCGCTGTGTCAACTTCGTCTAGAAAAACTACCGCATCTTGCTTTTCTGCCTCTGCAAAAATTCTGCAAATATTGTTTTCTGTTTGACCTACATATCGACTAGAAAATTGTCCGTTATTAGCTTCTAAAATTTTCTTACCTAGAGCTTTAGCTATGCCATGAGCAATACTTGTTTTACCAGTTCCAGGAAGACCTTCTAATATAATCATTCCTGAGACATCATCATAACCCCATGACTTGATTAAGCCTATTTTTTGACACAAATTTAGGATTTCTTGAATCCTTTTTTTTGTAGTAGGAGGAATGATAATTTTCTCTAGAGAATTTCGTGGGTCTTTAATTAATAAACTGGCATCTATTTCTCCAGGAATTTTTTGTTCTTGAATTTGTTCTTGAGCAGAATTATTGGTAGTTTGATTGGGGCTATCTGTAAACTGAATGGTTACTTTTTTTGGAGTGGGCGCCCCTTCTATTTCTGGATATTTTTCTAGGGCAGAAAAAATATGTTTAACCATCTTTTCTTCTACATGGCTCCTAACTTTTGGGTCTGGGTTATGAGAGTTGCCATGACTGGGTAATTCCTTGACAGTTACTTGCATTTGTTTTTCCTGACCAAATATTGGCTTAACATTTTTCTGCCAAGTGGTGTCTACTTTTGCCATTTTTTTTGTCTCCTAATTTAGTTGGAATAAATTTGTTTTATAAGGAGAAATAAATTGCTTATTCCCCCTAATAGTTGTGAAATTAACTAACTGTGTAATCTTGACTAATCGATTCTTGAATTGACTGCGTAATCTTGACTAATCGATCCTTGATTAGTCAAAGTATTCTGCACCTCCGGAGAAAATGAGCTCCAAGAATATAGACTTTCAGCGCTTGTGAATACTGTACCCCAAGGCGATAAAAAATTAACGACGAATTTGATTTTTGGACCATGGTTTTCCCAAAATTTATAAGCAGTAGCCTTAATCTTCTTCACTTTCTGTTTTTGACTATTACTAAGTCGCTTCCACTCTTTTTCAACTACAGGATCGAGTACCGTTATAACAATACTTGCTACAGCAGTGCCTAATGTTAACCAAGTCAATATTTTGCCAACAAGAATGGGAGTTATTATAGGATCTACGGCAAAAAATATTGGTGTAAGTTGTGTGAGCATTTTTTTCCTCTTACTAAATAAATTGATGGCCTTGTTTGCCTGGGTTTCAACTTTGATACTACTAATCATAAATGAACTCAATTGCCCGTAAACCTCAGTTTCGGCTCATATTTTTGGGAACTAATCAAGCAGTTTTAACTCAGTTACCAAAAGTGAGCTAAAATTGAACCAATCAATATATGAAAATATTTTATGGCTGTTACTCTCAGAGCTTCTAAAGAGGGGCTAGAAAAGGTTGATATAGCTAGAAAAAAGAAGGGTTGGACAAAAACAGAGAAAGCTTGGCGGGAACTAGCACTAACTTCACAAGCAACTTTAAAACGTTTTTGGCGCGGTCTTCCTATTGAGCGAGATGCTTTTATTGGTATTTGTAAAACTGTAGGAATTAACTGGGAAGAAATTGTGGACGACGCTCCTCCCTCTCCTCAAAATTCCACTGTTGAATTTTTTGCTTATGATGATGTTTGGGTGGGTAGAGAAAACCTGATAGCTGAACTTACTACAAAGGTTAAAGAGTCTTGTCGCTTACTTATTCTTGTTGGTATTAGTGGTATTGGTAAGACTGCTTTGGCAGAAAAATTGGCGGTGGAGCTACACCAAGAATTTTTGCAGGGAGACTGGAGCAACTTTCGCCAGGAAAATTTTGATAATGAGCAAGAAACTAGAGATTTTCGTAGTGTTGCTCTCCGGTGGTTGAAAAAGTGGGGAGAGTCTCTCACTCAAGATGATTATCAAGATGTGGAAAGGTTACTCTATAAATTAGTTAATCGTTTGCGACAACATCGGTATCTGATAATTATTGATTCTCTGGAAAATATTTTGGTGGGAAATGAGGATGAGGGATGGAGTGATTTTCAGGATGAGTTGTGGGTGAGATTTTTTGAGCAAATTTTGGCTGCTCCAGAATGTCAAAGTCGCATTATCTTGACTTCCCAAGATTTGCCTGGGCAAATTCCCGAACGTTATCAGAATTTTTGGGTGTCTCAACCTTTGACTGGTTTGAGCAAGTCGGAGCAGTTGCAGTTATTTGGGAAAGCTGGGTTGGAGGTTGAGGAAAATTCTCCTAACCTACCCTATTTACAACGTATTGGTAATGCTTACGAGGGTCATCCTTTGGCGTTGCGGGTGATTGCGGGAGAAATTGGCAGCAAACCTTTTAATGGTAATGTGGTAGCTTATTGGAAAAGGTATGGTAATGAAATTGAGGAGGTGGAAAAGGGTATTGAGGAGGCAAAGAGTAAGGGGATAACTGGTGCTGACGATCGATTTCAGTTAGACAGATATACTCGTCTGTTGCGGAAAAAGGTCAAGTCGCGACTTGATAAGACTTTTTTCCGGTTGCAGAAAGACGCGCTTAATGCTTATCGGTTGATTTGTGCTACTGGAATATATAGGTGCGAGGTGCCAGAGAGTTTTTGGTTGAGTCATTTGGAAGACTGGAGTTGTAGTAAGGATGAGCAGGAAGTGGCGTTGCTGACTTTGCGCGATCGCTTTTTGGTTGAGGAAGTGGGAGTTGATGAAAATGGTCAGTTTCTACTGAGACAACATAATTTAATTCGTAGTGTGTCGTTGGAAAATTTAAAGAGGTTGGATGGGGAAAATGGTTGATTTACCTAATTTAAGGCTTTTTGGCATGAATATCCTGAAATCCTTGCAGTCTAATGCTTTATCATTAATAAGATTTCTCAATAAACCTTTGCTTTATAATGCTTCTAGCACCTTCATGCAACAAAGCCCTAATTTAAAGTCGAAAGTTAAAAATAATCAGGCAGGAAGAGCTAGTTTACCTCCTGCTGATTATGTCTTGAAATTATTGAAGCTTGACAGAGATGCTCTGAAGTTAATTGAGCCAAGTTCTAAGCGTCACCAATATCGGGCAGTTATTAATTGGGTGACTAACTACAAATATCCGCAAGAAGTAAATGAGAAAAGAGAGGTGGTGAAAGGCTATCTAGAAGCATTTTATCATCTTTGTGAAGTGGAAGACTGGGAACGAGCAAGGAAAATTCTTTCTATTGAAGTACCGCCAGTTGATGAAGATTTAAAGACTCAACTACTGAGGTGGGGTTACTATGAGGAATGTATTCAACTCAACAGTAGACTATTAGGTAAATTAAACCAATACAGCGACTGTATTTGTTTAAATGGTTTGGGTCTTGCTTACGATGGCTTAGGAGAATATCACAGAGCTATTGAGTATTTTCAGCAGCTTTTACAAATAACCAGAGAAGTAGGTTATCCTTCTTTGGAGGGCTGTGCTTTAGGGAATTTAGGCAATGCTTACGATTCCCTAGGAGAATATGACAAGGCTATTGAGTATCATCAGCAGGATTTACAAATAACCAAAGAAGTAGGCGACCGTTCTGGGGAGGGTCGTACTTTGGGGAATTTGGGTAATGTTTACTGTTCCCTAGGAGAATATGGCAAGGCCATCGAGTATCATCAGCAGTATTTACAAATAGCTAGGGAAACAGGTGACCGTTATGGGGAGGGTACTGCTTTGGTGGGTTTAGGCAATGCTTACGATTCCCTAAGAGAATATCACAAAGCTATGGAGTACTATCAACAGAGTTTACAAATAGTTAGGGAAATAGACTACCGTTTTGGCGAGGGTGCTGTTTTGGGGAATTTGGGTGTTGCTTACGATTTCCTAGGAGAACACCACAAAGCTATGGATTATTATCAACAGAGTTTACAAATAGCTAGGAAAATAGGTAACCATTCTGAGAAGAGTCGTGCTTTGGGGAGTTTGGGTAATGCTTACTATTCCCTAGGAAAATATGATAAAGCCATGGAGTACTATCAACAGAGTTTACAAATAGCCAGGGAAATACACGATCGCCTTGGGGAGGGTAATGCTTTTGGGAATTTGGGTAGTGCTTACTATTCCCTAGGAAAATATGACAAAGCCATGGAGTATTTTCAGCAGTATTTACAAATAGCTAGGGAAATAGGCAGCCGTTCTGAGGAGGGCAGTGCTTTGGGGAATTTGGGGAGTGTTTACAATGACCTAGGAGAACATGGCAAAGCCATCAAGTATTTTCAGCAGAGTTTACAAATAGCCAGGGAAACAAGCAATCGTCTTGAAGAGGGTAGTGCTTTAGGAAGTTTGGGTAATGCTTACAAATCCCTAGGAGAATATTACAAAGCTATAGAGTACCATCAGCAGCATTTACAAATAGCCAGGGAAATAGGCAGCCGTTTTGAGGAGGGTCGTGCTTTGGGGAATTTGGGAGGTGTTTACGATGACCTAGGAGAACATCACAGAGCCATTAAGTATCATCAGCAGTTTTTACAAATAGCTAGGAAAATAGGCAATCGTTCTTGCGAGGGTATTGCTTTTGCAAACTGGGGAGAAACTCTGCTCAAGTTAGAAAAGTATGCCGAATCTCTGGAATATTCACAAGCAGCATTAGAGATATTTCAGCAGATAGGTTTTCGTCATGGCGAAGCAGTAGCTCTCAAGAATATAGCAGAAACCCATCAACACTTAGGAAATTTAGATGCAGCACGACAGTATTGCGATGAGGCGTTGGCTATTTTCACAGAATTAGGAGTGCCAGAATTGAAAGAATGTCAGGAGTTGCGGGAGAAGTTGGGCTAGAAACTGATTTTGCCACGGATACACGGATGGTGAATTAGAGCGTATTAAGTAGATGAGCGATCGCTATTTATTGAGGCGTTGACTATTTTCACAGAATTAGGAATGCCATAATTGAAAGAATGTCAAGAATTAAAAAAACAATTAATGAGTCAATAGAATAATGACCAATATTACACCAAATGGCGAGTTAGTATTGAGAGAAATTAGTCTCGAATCAGCAACTATTAAGTCAATTAAACCATGCCAGAAAAGGATTCAGTATCGGGCAGTTATTAACTGGCTGACAAAATATAAACCCCATGCAAATGCTTCTAATTTGGAGCAGGTGAAAGGTTATTTAGAAGCTTTTCATCATTTGTATGAAGTGGAAGATTGGGAAAGAGCTACGACAATTATTGATATTACTCTGAACACTCCCACTAATGAAAAATTACGTGATATATTAGGTACTTGGGGTTATTACCAACAACAAAAAGAAATTTACGAGGGACTTTTAGGTAAATTAGATAATAAGTGGGAATGTATTTTTTTAAATGGTCTCGGTAATTGTCACTTTTATGCAGGTAGTTATCAATTAGCTATTGATTACTTTGAACAAGGTTTGAAAATTGCCAATAAAAATTATCTAGAAAAAAATTACCGAATCTTACAAAATCTGGGTTCTGCATATTACGGTTTAGGAAATTACAATCAGGCGAACTCTTATTTACAACAAAGTTTAGAACTGGCGAAAAAAACGGGCGATCGCTTCACAGAAGCAGGTATATTAGTCAATTTTGGTCATCTCTATGATTCTCTGGGAAAATACAATCTAGCACGAGATTATTTTCAGCAAGCTTTGATAATATCTCAAGAAACAAATAATCGTAGCGTAGAAGGAGCAGCATTAGGAGGATTAGGAAGTTATTACTATTCTCAGCAAAAGTATCAAGAAGCAATTACTTATCATTTCCAACATTTAGAAATAGCAGAAGAAATAGGCGATCGCCAAAGTATCAAAAGTGCATCAGGAAATATTGGAGGTGCTTACTTCTCCCTCAAAGAATACTCTGCAGCTATTACTTATCTTCAAAAAACTTTAGAATTGACGAAACAAATGGGCGACTTGAATGGGGAGGAAACTGCTCTACTAAATCTAGGTTTAATTGAATTTGAATTAGGAAATTTAACTCCAGCAAGAGAGTATTTTGAAAAAGCTTTAAATATTGCAAGAGAGATAAGCGATCGCCGAGGTGAAGCTACTATATTATTCAATCTGAGTCAGTGTTATTATAGGTGTGGTAAATTTCAACAAGGTTTTACTGCGTCTCATAAATATCGTAAGATAATGGCAGAATCTGGAGTAACAGTAAATGCTTTACCATTGCCAAGATGGTATGAATCATTCCTCAAATTTAGTCAAAGAGGTAGATTTAAGCTAACTTTATTCCTCTTATTTGTGTTAATAGGATTTCCCTTTGTCACAATTGCTTATTCGATGCAAATGTTGTGGTGGAGGTTCTACACTAAGTTTAAATTACCTGAGTGAAAAAAAATCCTAAAATCATCAAAATTGTACCAATTTATAATGCGGACATCTTACCCGCTATAGGTGTACCTCCCATATATCGTTGTGCAGCTTTCAAAAGAATATAGTCAGTCAATTTTTTCTCCAAAAAGTTTCAATTTTAATTCTTTTGAGGAAATGCCGCGATCGCGACCTGCCAAATAATCTTGCCACGCTAATTCACTTTCATTTATTTCAGAAATAGGAATTACCTCGGAATCTACTTCTATTTCTACCCCCTCATTAACCATCTGTTGCAATGCTTCTAGTAATCTCAGTCGATCTGCAGTAGAAAGATTATACACAGCTAGACGAGTCCAAACTATTTTCATTGTCGCCACCTTGCTAAAGCAGCAGCAACTTCTTCCTCACTTGCAAATTCACCAGCATCCGCCTGGCGTAAACCTTCTTTAATATGCTCTACCTGCCACTCTTGCAGTTGCAAATAATCATTGTTCGCGTCATCTTCTACTACTTTCACCTCATCATTAAGCATTTTTTGTAATTCTTCTAGTAATCTCAGTCGATCTGTATAGGAAAGATGATATACTTGATTTAGTACCTGCTCGTAAGTAAACATAGACTATCAATTTATTTTTAAGTTTAGCTATTTCCTACTATATCATAATTGTAGCAATTTATAGTGCGGGCATCTTGCCCGCTATAGGTGTACCTCCCAGATAAGATACAGGAGAGGCTAAAGCCCAATTACAAACAAAAATTTAACTTATTGAGTAGATGAGCGATCGCTCCTCATTTCCTCTCTTGCCAAAACTGCTCCTTTTAAGTATCCTACTATAGAGAAAACCACTTCCCAAAAAATGCCCATGAAAACTAAAAGCTTTACTGCCATAGTTTACCGAGAAGAGGATATGTATATAGCTGAATGTCCTGAAATTGGTACAGTTGACCAAGGTGCCACAATAGAAGAAGCACTAGCAAATCTTAAAGAAGCAACAAGACTATATCTCGAAGAGTGTCCGCCACCGGATGAAATAACCCCAAGATTTGTTACCAATATTGAGGTTAGTTATGCCTAGACTGCCAAGAATCTCAAGCAAAGAAGCAATTCGCACCCTAGAGCGTCTGGGTTTTGAGCAAGTCAGGCAAACAGGAAGTCACGTTGTGCTTAAAAAACCCTTACCAGATGGAAAAATTGTTTGTGTCGTACCACTGCATAACGAATTAAAAATTGGTACTCTTAGCGGCGTTCTCAAACAAGCTAAAATTACCCCGGATGAGTTTATCGCCAATTTATGATGGGCAGAAAAAAAGAATTGACATAGACAGACGCATCCAAAATGGTGCGTGACGACGAATTGTCAAATGTCTTCCACAGTCTAAATTTGAGCCGTAAATATGCACCCTACGATTTTTTCTATAATCATCAAATTATTTGCTAAAATTAAATAATTAAAATGTCACAACCAAATTATTATGGTAAACAACAACCAATTACTCAACCTACCATCAAGTGACGAATTACCTGATTCAGACGACAAACCCGTGGATCACGAAATACAAATCCTAATTCCTAACCTGCTATGGCTAATTTTAAATCAGTTATGGGGCGATCGCTCTGATTGGTTTTTTGGCATAAATATGGGAATTTTCCACACCACTGGCTCAAATCCTAGAGTTGCTATAGTCCCTGATGGTTTCCTCAGTCTAGGAGTTCCAACACTGAAAAATGATCAATTGCGCTCTTCCTATATTCTTTGGGAGGAAAACTATATTGTTCCGATATTCGTATTAGAGATTGTTTCTAAAACTTATGGCAACGAATACGATGAAAAAATGACTGATTACGCTCGGTTGGGAGTATTGTATTATGTTGTTTATAACCCAGACTATTTCAAGCGAGATAAACATGAGCGTTTTGAGGTGTATCGTTTGTTAAATGGAGCATATCAACGTTTACAAGGAAATCCCGTGTGGATGCCAGAAATAGGTCTGGGGATAGGAACTGAAGTTAATAATTATTACCGTTATAAACGAGAGTTGTTGTATTGGTATGACTCTGAAGGGAACAGGTTTATGACTCCAGAAGAGGAAGCACTTCAGGAAAGACAACGAGCTGAAAAGGAACGGCAACGTGCTGAACAACTTGAACAAATGTTACGTTCCCTTGGTGTCGATCCAGAACAGTTGTAGCTATATAGCAACCGCCAAGGCGGTTAGGACAATTAGTGCGAGCATCTTGCTCGCGTCATAAATCATCATAATTACCCGATGTCCTAACTATAGTGGCGACTGCTATATATTTAGGGGCGAATGGCATTTGCTAACGCAAAGCTCCGCTAACGCCTTCATTGGATTTAGTGCAATAAGTGTAGGTTGGGTTAACGTAGGAAACACAACAACAACTTCTTAAGTTAAAGAGCGATCGCCCCTGATTTCTCTTTCTGGAAAAAATGCTATAATTATCAAAATTTATCAATATTAAAAGTAATTCAGCAATTAATAATTACCTCTTCTTAAAACGGATAGGATTGACTAAAAGGATTTTTTTTTATTTTATTCCGTTAAAAGGGGAGGCTTCAAGGCGTGAATTGTTGAATAAATAATTATTAACTATCAACTCTTAATTATTCATTATTCATTATTCATTATTCATTATTCATTATTCATTATTCATTATTCATTATTCATTATTCATTATTCGGTAATTATGTCTTCTTCAATTATCTCACAGCACATAGAAATTACTGAGGGTATTTGTGATGGAAAACCTCGTATTGCCGGACATCGAATTAAGGTTCAAGATATTGTTATTTGGCATGAAAGAATGGGAATGTCGCCGGATGAAATTATTTATCACCATCCTACTATTACCCTAGCAGATGTTTATGCAGCTTTAGCTTATTACCATGATCATCGAGCAGAAATTAGGCAACAAATTAGAAGAGGGAGAAGCTTTTGCCAAAAAATTACAAGGCAACAAACCATCTTTAATTCAAAAAATTATCAAAGGTATTAACCACTATATAAAAAGATGTCATACAAATCGAAGTCATCTTTGAGATGACTTAAGCTATTAGCCAAGGATTTCAATCCTTGGTGACTTGGTGACTCTAATTTTTGCCCAACTTCAACCTTTCTTTTTCTGACAAATTTTCTTCCAGTACACTAATATTTTCCACAGGAATATTAACTTTAACTTGCTCACCTATAGCATATTGATTCAGATGAAAAGGATTAATATTTTGTCTGCGGATAACTATCTTAGTTTTGTCTGTTAAACGCACTACATAACGAGTGTCTGTACCAATATAAACAATATTTTCTATTATCCCTGAAAAATCTGCTTTTTCTGTAGAAGTTGATGGGTAAATTTCTATTTTTTCCGGTCTGACAACTAAGGTAATAATTGTATCTATTGGCAGATGATGAACTGCGGATATTAACAATGGTAAATTTCCATCTATTAGCACCAAACTTTTATCCTCTTGATGTGCAGTTATTCGCCCTGTTAAAAAGTTACTTTCTCCGATAAATTCAGCCACAAAACGAGTTTTTGGTTGCTCATAAATCTCGACCGGAGTTCCTACTTGTAGAACTTCTCCTTGGTACATAACTGCTATTCGGTCAGACATTGTTAAAGCTTCTTCTTGGTCGTGAGTAACATATATAAAAGTAATACCTAACCTTTGCTGCATTTGCTTTAATTCCAACTGCATTTCTTTGCGTAATTTCAAGTCTAAAGCACCTAAAGGTTCATCAAATAATAATACTGCTGGTTGTTTAATTAATGCTCTTGCTAAGGCGACTCTCTGTTGTTGTCCACCAGATAATTGTCGGGGATAACGTCTTTCCATATCTGTTAATTTTACTTGAGCTAAAGTATCAGTTACCCGACGATTTATTTCTGGGCGTGAAATATTTTCCATTTCTAATCCAAAGGCAATATTTTCTGCCACTGTGAGATGGGGAAATAAAGCATAATTCTGAAAAACTGTATTGACTGGGCGATGAAATGGCGGACTATTTCCTATTAGTTGACCTTGAATATAAATTTCTCCGGATGTGGGCATTTCAAAACCAGCTATCATTCTTAATGTGGTTGTTTTACCACACCCAGAAGGACCTAATATAGAAAAGAATTCCGATTTTTTTATTTGGAGATTTATATTATTTACAGCGATAAATTTTTTTTGATTTTGACTTTTGAATACTTTGGATATGTTGATGAGTTCGACGGTCTGAGATAGCATATTATATCAAATCTGGTTAAATACTTATTATATAGTTGAGAGTGGGGGAGTAGGGGAGTAGGGGAGTAGGGGAGTGGGGGAGTAGGGGAGTAGGGGAGATTGAAGTAATTATAGAATTATAAACATATATTATATAACCGTATTTTATATAAAAATAAGAATAATTAACAATAACTGGCGTGTTAATTATCAAGAAAGTTATTCAGTATGAGTTAATTACTTAATAATTGAAGTATCACTTACACCAGTTATTGAGTTGATGAGATACAAAGTTTTATTGCTCTAGGGAACAGGGAAGGAATAAATGGTCTTATAACTGTACCTCACTATCCTCAAAAATGCTGTAAGCATAGTGTTCTTTTTTCAAATTGGTATAAAAAACTTAAATCTCAGACAACGTCATATTTTTCATTCTTCCTTATTTATTCTGGTATTTTTCAAGCATTTAAAATGCTACTGTATAATATTTTGGCAGTCCTGCAAGCGTAATAGTATTAATTAAACTAGGGACAAATTATCTACAGATTTATTATTTACTAATTAGGGTTTGCTGATTACATCTCAAAGCATTTACAGATGAAGGATTTAGTCTTTTTAGGAGCAAAAAAAGTGCCTGGTTTTCAGTGCCTCAGAGCTACAAAAAGTAAGTATTTTGGGATGATTATGACAGAACAATCCAGGGATAATTTTTCCAACTACCTCCTCTATAATTCCCCTAACTCCTAACTCCTAACTCCTGACTCCTCCCCTTACCACTCATACTTTTTCAGCAAACCCTAATTAAGATTAATAAAACGGGCGATCGCTTCTTTAACTAAGGGATAATTTACTTGATTTTCTAAGTCTACATAAGCAACTTTTCCTTGCTCAATAAATGCTTCTGTAACTCTGATTAGTTGATTAATCTGAGGTTCTCTAGCATCATCTATTGCTTCACTTACTTTTTCATTTATATAAGAGTTAATTACCTTTTTCTTATTTGTTCCTTGCTGAAAAATATTATTTAATTCAAACTGTAAACGTAAGTAACCTTCAGGATTCTTTGTAGACATAATTTGTTCTGCTACAAGGCTATTCGCTGAAGACTGAGAATTCATCAATATATCAATTAGTTTGATTGCCCATTCAGCTAGTCCCCATTCCACTATTTGCTTATAACTATATGGCTGGCTAGTTTCACCTGTGCCAATAGAAATTATCGAAATATCTTCTAGTTTATGACCTAGTTTAATTCCATGACTTATTGCTGCTAATGTGGGATTATTTGCTGCTATTCCTCCATCTATATGTGGTAGACTCAAGTCTCCATTTTTCAATTCATAAGCTGGAAAATAAGTAGGAGCTGATGAAGAACTAGCACAAATTTCCCACAGAGGGAGATTGTCATACCAAATGGTTTGTTTAGGTATTTCTGGATGATTATTTACAAAAATAGTCGGAGATTCCAAAAACATATTGTAAGCTACAATTAATAAGTTTATTTCATTAATTTCTTGAAGTCTAATTGCTGTTCCATCTTGTCGTAAAAAGTATTTTTTCAAGACTTTAATTAAGCCTTCATTGGAAAACTTAGGAGCAGAAATTCCATATTTCAATATTAAGGGTAATCTTTTGGGCGATAAGCGACTTTGGTATGGAAAAATATTGATTCCTTCTTCCTGATATAGTTTGAGAATATTAGCGCTTTCTGTTCCTGTAGCAACTAACGTTGCGATAATTGAACCAGTGGAAGTACCAGCTACTAAGTCAAAGTATTGATGTAAAGACTGACCTTTTTGTTCTTTAATTTGTTTTTCAATTTCTATCAGAATTCGTGCTGCAATTACTCCACGAATTCCACCGCCATCTAAACTAAGAATTTTGAAAGTCATTATAGTTTTGCCTTTATAAATAGGGTTTGCTGATTAAATATCGCGCTTATTGACTGATATTGATTTGAGCAATTTTAGACCTGAAAAAAGTGCGAGATTTTAGGTGGTAATGGTTCAAAAATTCAGGATTTTGCTCAAGAGTTGGGCAGAACAATCTTGGGAAAAAACGCCCGCTCCTACCTCCTCCAAATTCCCATTTCTCCTCTCCCCCTCCTGGGAGCAGGACTATTTCAAAGTATAGTATATTAACGATTTAGGGAGAATGGGAGTAATAGACATAGAGGAACAGTGAAATTTGTCAAAATTTGCCGATTTTTCAGCTAATAAGCGTCGTTAAGCTCTGAGATGATATTTGTTTCAACGCCGCTTAAAAGCCCCTATCCCCGTGTCTCCGTGTCTCCGCGTCCCCGTGTCTATGGAGAATGAAACAGCCCTGCCCTCCTGGGAGGGGGAGGGGCGAGGGGTGGGTTGTCTCCTGTCTCCTACCTTCACCCATAAGACTTTTTCAGCAAGCCCTAAATATAATTATTGAACTACTCAATTCTATCATTGATATATAGCAATTCCCAAGAAGTGTGAAGTACAAAATTCCTTTTTTTTAGGGAGTATGGAGCAGACTAAGACGCATTTAAAATGCCCCTTAGCAATTCATAAGTTAGAAGTCAAAAGTCGGAAGTAATAGGAGGTTGTACTTTTAATTAAGTACACAACAAATAATATTATGTCCGGATAATTAGTGATAAAAAAAACTTTCTCTTTTTTCTTGCTTCTTCCTTCTTTTTGTCCTCCGGACTCCTGACTCCTCCGTCGTTTATTTATAACTATTCAACTGGACATGATATAAGTGCTTTAAATGTACAACAGCTTAGGGAATAGTAATTCGGAAAACAGGGGATAGAAACAAAGAAAAATAACTGTATCGCACTAATTTGAGAAATGTTTGTTACAAATGGTAGGGACGTTGCATACAACGTCCCTACGAAAGAAGGAAAAGGAAAGAAGGAAGAAGGGATAAATATTGAAAAAAAGGGAAAAATAATTGTACCGCATTAGGTTGAAATCTGCTGTATAGCTATAAATAGATTGATAGTAATTTTTAGGCAGAGAAATGTGTTCCTACTGTTCCTTTTTCCCTGTTATTTTGTAAGCATTCAGCCGTCAGCCATCAGCTATCAGCTATTGCTTTTAATTTAGGATAAAAGGCTTTATTAATTGTCTTACTACAAAAGTTGGCTCCCCTACCCTTAAAGTCAGTTGTTAATTTAAACACTGTCCTTAAGAAGAGAGTCTTGTTGCTGATAGCTGACAGCTAATAGCTGAATGCTTACGTTATTTTTAATATAAATCTCTCTCTAAAGTTGAGCTAAAAATTACTAATTACCAACTCCTAATTTAACTTCTGTCCAAGCTTCATCATATAGAATTGTGGCTTTACCAACATCTTGAATATAATCAAGTTTTGCAAATAATTCTTGTGGGGGATAAATGGCAGGATTATTCAAATCGACAGGTTCGATTAAACCTAAATCTTTTGCAGTTTGGTTTGGGGTTGCATACTTAATGAAATTGGAAATTTTTGCCCCTATTTCTGGTTCGAGAATGAAGTTAATAAATTTTTCTGCAAGCTCTTTATTATTACTGCCTTTAAGAATAACCATATTATCAGTTAAAAGAACACTTCCTTCTTTGGGAATAGCGTAACGAAGGTCGGGATTTTCTTTCATAATCTGGAAAATATCCCCACTCCATTCACAGGTTAAATCTACCTCTCCTTGGTCTAATAAATTTTGACCTGTATCGGGCGCAAAAGCAGCGATCGCTTCTTTATTTTTAATTAGAAAATCTCTAGCTTCATTAATTTCTTTCGGGTTAGTTGTATTGTGGTCATAACCAAGGGAAATTAAGGCAATTGAAAAGCTACTTCGCATATCATCTAATAGAGCAACTCTGCCTTTAAATTTAGGGTCAAACATAGTTGACCAACTATTAATTTCACCTTCAGTAGCTTTGATGTTATAGCCTATTCCCATTGTGCCCCATTGATAAGCCATACTATATTTATTTCCAGGGTCGTAAGGAGGATTAATAAATTTTTCATTGAGATTTTTCATATTAGGAATATTTTCTTGATTTAGTTCTTCTAACAATCCTTCAGACACCATAATTTCCACCATATAATCACCCGGAAAAGCTACATCATAACCAGGATTTCCTGGCTTGATTTTGGCATAGAGGTCTTCATTACTTTCGTAGGTATCGTATTTAATTTTGACATTAAATTTATTTTCAAATTCAGTAATTACTTCAGGAGCAATATATGTTGACCAATTATAAATACTCAGGATGTTATTATTGCTAATTTCTGAAGTATTAGGACTATTATTACTACAACCTATTGGTAAAATTACAGCCATAGTAAATAGCAGCAGAAAAGTAATCAGTTTTTTCATATTTACAGATATTTATTTAGAGGTTATCTAAGAAGTCTCATTTGCTATATCAAAGCCCCCTAAATCCCTCAAAATTGGGGGACTTTTACCAGCTAATGGATTCTTTTTCCCCCCAGAATTGGGGGGCTAGGGGGGCAAAATTCAGTATTAAGGGACTTCAAAATAAAAAATTATCCCATTAGCTATGAAAGTAAGGCAGTAGGGAAGAAATTGAAAAAGTAAGGAAGTAGAGAGTAGCTAGTTAAGGATACTAAGTACAAAAATTGGGATAATTTATTTTCTGCTATTCCCTAAACAACTTTTCAGATATCCTCTTAGTCATTTTGTAAGAATTTCCTGCGGAATGCTGCGCAAACAGCCATTAGCAGTCAGCTTGTAAGCATTTCCTACGGAATGCTGCGCAAACAGCTATTAGCTGTCAGCTAGCCTCCTCCGGAGGAACTTCGTTAACAGCAACAAGACTCTCTCCTTAAGGACAGTGTCTAAATTAAAATAGACTTTAAGGGCAAGGGAGTCAACTTTTATAGTAAGACAATTAAATATTGCTTTTATCCTAAACTAAAAGCAATAGCTGATGGCTGATAACGCAGTTCCTCCGGTAGGAGGCTGGCTGACGGCTGAATGCTTACGTCAGCTTTAAGGAATTAGTAGTTTGGGGATTTGAGTAATATTGAGTCGTAAGCAAGTAGCTAATTTATTTCAGACTTTTAATTCTGTTAAATCTTTTAACTCTGATTACTCAAAAAAAGGGCAATTAAGTTAATAGCTCATGGCTGATAACGCAGTTCCTCCGATAGGAGGCTAGCTGACGGCTGTTTGCTTACGTTATTTTAGGTCTTTTTTTGATTCCCTAATTGTTCAACAAAAAGGGCAGATATTACCAACATTAAAGAAGCTATTAACATCAAAGTAGATATAGCATTAATTGCTGGTGTTACTGAAAATTTAATCATACCATAAACAAATAATGGTAATGTCGTCGAACCTACTCCAGCAGTAAAAAAAGTTATTACAAAATCATCTAGTGACAAAGTAAAAGCTAATAAAGCAGCACTAAAAATTCCCGGCCAAATCAAAGGTAAAGTAATACGAAAAAAGGTTCTCCATTCATTAGCACCTAAGTCTAAAGCTGCTTCCTCTAAAGCTGGATCAAGTTCCGCTACCCGCGCTCTTACAGTTACCACAACAAAAGAGATACAAAATGCTATATGACCAATAATTACTGTTGGTAAACCTAGCACTAGACGAATGCCTAAAAAATTTTCTATTAGTTGAAAACTTAGAGAAAAGAAAACTAATAAAGAAAGTCCTATAGTAATTTCTGGAATAATAATTGGTAGAAAAAGTATTGCCTCCAATATAGTCCGTCCGGGAAAACGAAAACGTTCCAATGCTAAGGCAATCATAGTACCAAAAATTGTGGCGATGATTGTCGAAATTACTGCTACTAAAAGACTGTTTTTTAAAGCCTCCCAAATCATCACATCAGTAATAGTGTCATTAGTTGCTCCTTGTAATAAATTCCGATACCAATCTAAAGTGAAGCCTCGCCAAATAGCATTAAAACGAGAATTATTGAAAGAGTAAATTACTAATATAAAAATTGGTAAATAGAGAAAGGCAAAACCCAGAGCAGCATTTAGCCATAACCCAAATTTACCAAGAGAACGAATGAGTAAATCTAATTGTTTCATTCTATAGCAATCCTATTTTATTTGTGTATAAAAATCTTACCGCTTTTAGGGAACAGGGAATAGGGAACAGGGAACAGATGGAAGTTTCAGTTTTTTGATCTACTTTTTGATTTGTCACAACTTATTTAGGATTGCTATAGTTTTTAGAGTGAGTTTTTTTTGTCTTCTGAAATTCGGAAATATATAATAACTGGGATTAATACAATTACCATTAATAAAATTGATAAGGCTGAACCAAACGGCCAATTTCTCGCTTTAATAAACTGATTTTGAATTAGATTTCCCACCATCATAGTTTTGGCACCGCCTAAAATATCAGGAGTAATAAAAGCACCAAATGCTGGAATAAAAACGAGTAATGAACCAGCAACTATTCCTTTGATTGTCAATGGTAAAACTATACGAAAAAAAGTTCGTAAATCATTAGCACCCAAATCTTGAGCAGCTTCTAACAAAGAAAAATTGAAACGTTCAATTGTGGCATATAAGGGTAATATCATAAATGGTAAATAACCATAAACCAAACCAATAATCACGGCAAATGGAGTAAAAAGAATAGTCAAAGGTTCATCTATTAACTGTAAACTTTGTAGGGCAATATTAAAGACTCCTTCAGTACGAAGTAATACAATCCAAGCATAAGTACGAACTAAAAAATTAGTCCAAAAAGGGATAATTATTAGCATTAGTAATATATTGCGCAAAGGTGGTCTACGGGTAGCAATAAAATATGCTAAGGGGTAACCAATTAGTAAACAAATAATAGTTGTAATTAAAGCTAAAAATAAAGACCGCCCAAATATTCCCCAATATATTCCTTGAGCTAGTCGTTGATAATTATCTAGGGTAAATTCCCAAACAACGCCACCATAAGTACCTCTTTCTAAGAAGCTATAAATAAGTACAATTATTAAAGGGATGATGAAGAAAATTAAGATCCAGATAGTTGCTGGAAATAACAGAATTAGTAAATTGGTTAGTTTCCGAGTTTCAATGGTTGATGTTGATTGTTTTTTATGAGTTTGCCACATATTTAATTAGGGTTTGCTGATTAAATCTCAAATAATTACCAGATAAAAGTTTTAGCCTTTTTAGGTATTGAAAAAGTACATGGTTTTCAGCTCTTCATGCTCATGCATGGAGCGCATTTTTAGCGCATAGTTGGGCAAAAAAATTCTCCCCTACTCCCCTACTCCCCTACTCCCCTACTCCTGAAAAAGTCTGATTGTCATTTCAGTTATCAGTTATCAGTACCTCTGCACACGCTTCGCACCCTACGCTATCTAAAGTCCGGCTAAGTAAAAACTACTATAATCCTTACTTGATAGATAGAACTGAGATATCACTATCAGTATTCTACGCGATCGCCAAAATATCTCCGATAGCAGGAAAAATCTCCAGAATGCAACAGTCGGAAAAAATCTCCCTTTTTAAATTTCATTACAGTATATTTCCTGACCAACTCTTTCTTTGCTATACCTGAACAATACTATCGGATAGTGATGAGTATCAATATAAATAAATTTTTACATATTGACAAATTTACATTTTTATGATCTTAAACTGCTATCTAGATCTTGTAGGGTCCAAACTCTTAAATTCTATCAACTTTTATATATTGACAAAATAACAGTTTTGTGCAAAAAAAAAATTATCGGTAATTTTACGAATCAAAGCAACTATGCCATGCAAAGAATCCGTAAAATTATAGAGATTTTTTTTAAAGATTTAATAAAGGTATAGACTATCTTAAAAAATCGAAGATATCAACTTTTATATATTTTCATCCTGAGTAGTAATTGGCATAATTGAAGAAGAAAAAATATTAATGCTTTCTATGGAAATGAAAGATACTCTCTCTTCAATAAAAAAGATGAAAAATTTCGCTAAAAGTAATCAAGAAGGTATTTGGAAAAAACATATAGTTAAAACCAAAAGAAAAGGATACTTCCGGAATATACAGGAAGTAAAAGTTGTAGCTCAAGTAGCAAATATGGCTTTTGATCAATCTACATCAAAATCCTTTACCTCAAAGGTTTGGGTAGTTTCTAGCTCTTTGTAAAAATAATTTCTATCTATATCGATCCGCTTGTCTGAAAAAGATTGGCGATCGTACAAATTTTCATAGGTATTATAGTTTCCAAAAATTAAATTTTTGGAATTTTTTTTTATTCAATCTGTTTTTTAAGGAAGTACTTTAAAAAATCAAACACGCCCTAATAAATTAATTATATAGAGACAAATACTTATAGATATGTATAGACAAATGTCTGGATAATTCTATTCTTAAATAGATTAATAATGATTATAATAATCGTATAAAAATCTTAGGTATTGCTGAATTAGTGTATGACATTAGTCTTAATGATCTAGTGTCGGTATGCAGAAATCAAAAGTCAAAAATTAAAAATCAAAGTTCAAAAGTCAAAAGTATTGATTGGTAAGGCTTTTAGGATTTTGTAATACGAATGTGAAAAAAGAATGTTACGAATAATAAGTGATCTAAATACTTTACAGAAAATGTCCCTTTGATAAAAAAAGAGAATTTACTAGCTCAAAAGCAGATAGTCTGAACTGTTACCAGATGAGCTGTTGCCAATCATCACCATCAGACTTTTTCAGCAAACCCTACCTACTTATATACAAAACATCAAAACTATTTTCAAAATATCTATAAGCCATCAACTAATGATTGATGATACCAATGAGAATGATAACCAAGTAGGGGAGACAACACCCATCTCACAACTTATTTTTAACCGCTATAGCTATAATAATATATTTATATTTGACTTCTCACCCGACTCAAGTACAGGTGATTCTAAGCAGTTGTTCCGAATCGGTTTAAAAACACGATTCTCAAAGGCCACTAGCTGTCACTGGACTTGATTAATTTTTTCCAGTGGTGGTAGCTCATATACCACCTACAGACTCAAATATGCTGACAATAATGCCACATACATCGCCCTTACTTTTGTCTCGCTTTTAGAGTGGTTTTACTCAAGGAGTGAGCTATAAATCCCTATCCTTGCTGCCTGTTTGTCTGTGCCGAGTGTCTTGGTAGAACCATGCTACTAATTTCTTCCCGACAGGAGTTTCACCCCTACTAGCAAAGAGTCTATGGGACAAACCTTGTTCTTACTCACATTTATTAGTATTATCCAACGTTTTGGGATACTTGGGAATAAATTCCCACAACTTGTTTTCATCCAAGGGCTAAAGCCACTTAGCTTTCAACTGCACGTTTTTTTTGTAAAAGTGTAAATTAAAAAGTGTGAGAGAAAAAATAGTATGTTATAATACAAATTGTAAATGGATTCTGATGATTTTTATAAAAATCGCTCTATACCCTCATCAAGTGGAGGGTCGGAGTTAGTATGGCAGCTATCGAATCAATATCATTATTTACTGAAGAGTTAGTAAGAGCTAAAACAGGTAAATCTCTGTCAGACATTGAAAGAGAAGTTCTACGACTGTCTTTATCTGGAGAAACCTATAGTCAAATAGCCTCCAAATCAGATTACTCTAGAGATTATATTAGCCAAAATGTGGCTCCTAAATTATGGAAATTGCTCAGTAATATTCTCAAAGAAAGAATTAGCAAAACTAACTGCCTTTCTGTATTAGAAAGACAACTATTTATTTATCAAACAAGTAGAAAGCAACCTACACTGACCAACTTAATTAATAGAAATACAATCCAATATTCAGAAATTTCCGAAATAAATGATTGTAAATTACTAGATGGTAGAATCCCCATAGGTTCTCCATATTATATAGAACGTGCGGAGCAATTAATATGTTATTCAGAAATTAATAAACCAGGATCGTTTCTGCGTATAAAAGCACCCAGACAAATGGGAAAAACTTCTCTATTAATGAGAACTATTAGTTATGCTATCAAACAACAATATCATACAGTACGATTAAGTTTACAAAGAGTTGATAGTACAGTTATCAAAGATATCAATAAATTTTTAAGATGGTTTTGTGCTAGTGTAACCAGAAAATTACAGCTAGAATCAAAGTTGAATGAATATTGGGACGAAGATATTGGTAGTATAGAAAGCTGCACTTTATACTTTCAAGAATATTTGCTTTCTATCACAGATAATCCCATAGTTTTAGCAATAGATAAAGTAGATTATATTTTTCAGTCTCCAGAAATAGCTAATGATTTTCTGTCAATGTTACATTCTTGGTATGGAGAAGCAAAGGAAGTTAAGCTCTGGCAAAAACTGCGGATAGTATTAGTAAAATCTACAGAAGCTTATATTGCAATGAATATTAATAAATCACCTTTTAATATGGGGATAGCTATAGATTTATCCCCATTTACTCTCGGACAAATCCAGGAATTAGCAGAACGTTATCAAATAGATTTATTACCACAAGAACAAGATAAACTAATGCGATTAGTAGGAGGTCATCCCTTTTTAATTAATACTACTTTTTATCATATTAAATGTCATCATGCCAGTTTAGAAAGCTTAATCAAAACAGCAGCTACAGACACAGGTATTTATAGTAATCATTTGCACCAACATTTACAAAATCTGCAACAATATCCAGAACTGAAAACAGCTTTTGAACAGGTATTGCGGACTGTAGCTCCTGTAGAGTTAGAGCAGGTACTGGCATTTAAGTTAAAAAGTATGGGCTTGGTTGTACAATTAGAAGGTAATTTAGTCCTGCCTAGTTGTGACTTATACAGGCGATACTTTTATAATGTATTTTTTGGTATGTAGTTGGGAAATTTAGGATTTAGGTAGTAGAAAATATTTGTTAATTTTTTCACTTGGATAAGGAGGATAATTATGACATTCGATCATTCTTCTAGGTTGCCCCTTGAAGACCGCGAGACTAAAATTCGACAAGCAATAGCAACTGAATTGTTAGATTATTGGCAAAAGCGCTATACAGAATTTATTGAAGATCGAGATACTGATGAACAAATTTGGGACGATCGCGAACTTAACCCCGAAGAGTTATCTGAAAACGCTGATGCTGCCTATCAATTTTATAAAGAAACAGTGGAAATGGGAGATTGGGGATCTGTATTGGCTTACAGGATGGAAGTAGAAGAAGAAGCGATAGAGATTATTTATGTCGTTACCGATGGTGATGATGGTTGGTTGGAAGCTTATGATTTGGATGGAAATCTCCTGGGTGCAGCGCGACGATATATTGAGTTATTAGCTTGGAAAAATGTAGAGGATGTGCGAGGACAAGTAGAAACAGGAGATTTTCCCCCCGAACTGAATCACCAGTCAACTTTGTGGGGTCGTTCTGAAGCAATAACAGAGGAGTGAAATTTCCCTTCTTTATTCCTTAAACCCTCTAGCTAAACTAATGGTTCTTGCTGAGTTGTGCAATGTATTCCTCCGCCTCCGGCAGCAATTTCATCAATATTAATTTGCACAATATCTCGACTGGGAAAAAGTTCTGCTAGAGTCTCTTTAGCACGCCTATCTGCCTGGCGATCGCCAAATTCTGGTGCAATAACAGCATCATTAATCACATAAAAATTAATATATCCGGCTGCAAAGTCATCGCTTTCATATCCCGGTCGTATTCTATTCGGTGCTTCCAGCACAACAACTTCTAGTTTTTTCCCATCCGCATCCGTTGACGACCGCAAAATTTCTAAATGTTTTTTGGTAACAGCATGATCAAAAGATTTAGGATTTGGATCGTATCCCGCAACAACAACACCAGGACTAACAAAACGGGCATAAAAATCTGTATGTCCATCGGTAATATCGTAACCTCTAATACCTGGTAGCCAAATAATTTTACGCAACCCCAATAAAGCCTTCAATTCTGTTTCGCAATCAATTTTGCTCCAACCAGGATTACGATTATTATTGATAATACAACTTTCAGTCACGATCGCTGTGCCACGACCATCAACTTCAATACCACCTCCTTCAAATACAAGTTCTGTATTTATTAGCGGTACTCCTGATTTTTTTGCCACAAACCGAGCAACCTCAGCATCGCGGTCGTGATATTGTTTGTTTCCCCAACCATTAAAATTAAAATCAATGGCCGCTTTTTGACCTGCTTCATTCACAACAAAAACTGGCCCTGTATCCCTCATCCAAAGATCATCTATAGGACAAACAATCAACTCTACACTAGAGCCACATTTGGCTGCGGCTACATCATAGTCTGTCTCACGAACTAACATTTTTACAGGTTCATATTCAGCGATCGCTCTGGCAATGTTTGCTAGATTATCTTGTACACCAGAATAGTATTTACGTCCCCAAATATCTTTACTTGCGCTAAATGCCATCCAAGTACACAAATGAGGTTCGGTTTCATCTGGCATATAAAACGAGGAATTTGATGACATAGAAGATAATGTATGATTTGATAATTTAGGATTAGTTGTGGCAAAGCTGGCTAAATTCTTGAGAAAAATGTAGCTTGATGTGGTCGATATTAATTGGAGAAAAAATCGTCTATTCATAAACTAAGTTAGAAGGCAGAGGGCAGAGGGTAGAGGGTAGAAGGAACAATTAGATGGGGTTTTATACCCTTGTTCCCTTCGGTCACGGGCAGAGGTCAGGAGTCAGAATTCTCTTCTGCATTCTCCCCCGCTTTCCAAGGGGGGGGGGATGCCCTCTGCCTTTCCTGATAAATTTTACTCTACGAAGCTAAAAGGGAGTTTGGTTCAATCTGTACAATTATTCTTCAAGTCCCGAAACAATCGTCGAAGCATAAAGGCCACAGTTCGAGACCTAACTAAGTTGGTGAATTTCTTCCCTTTCGTCGAATCTTTCTGAAGCTGCTGCTTGTGATGTTCAAACTTGGCCATTATCTCCAGACCGACCCCAGAAATCAACCTTTTCTTCCCTACAACAGTCAAGCACCACAGATATAATTCCTTTCTGGCCAATGATGAGCCAGCAGCTCTAAAACGTTCTATCTCCCCTGACGACCTCTCCTCACTGCCAAAACCCAAACGCCTTTTAAATGCACCCTCACTTTCAAAACGGCTCAAGGGATAACAACGGATTAACAGCATTGCACGAGCCATCAACCCAAAACCATATAAATCAAAAACTTCATTAAACTTTTGAAATTCTTGAGAATAAATCAAATTAGTTAACTCTCGGCGGAGGCCAAATTCTGACAAATGCAAGTCACATAGCTGGTTGGCCAGAAACTTAGTAAATTCAGAAATTTCCACGCCATATTGAGGAGCGACGGAGTTTTGATATTTTTTGTTATAAAGTTTTTCACCCACATCCGTGTATCTTTCCCGTTCAGTAATCCAAGCCCAAAGAGGGGATAATCCATCAGGACCTGGAGTAGATTTGATGCTGGCTATCTCTGGAAACTCCTTAGCTAATTGTTGCCTCAATCTATTTATAATGGGCGATTGAATTCTAGAAATAGAATGAAGTTGCAAGTAGCGATCGCTAATTTCCTTAATCAAACCCGGCTCAAACCTCAAAAAAGCATGAGGTTTGTCCCAGTTTTTCAAAGCATAAACTGCTAAAGCTAGAGCATCTGCTTGGTCATTTTTATCGGGCAACCGCTCCGATTTTCTGAGGTATTTAACCTCTGGATGCCCCACCCACCTGACAAATATTTTGTGACTCTCAGCAATCTTGGCCCACAAGAAACTATAATTACCTCCGGTTGGTTCCATCACCAAAGCATCAGCATCTTCCAAAAATTCAACGAACTCCTTCACACTTTCTCGGTTTAGACAAAAGGTAAGTGGGTCAGTCTTCTTGGTTCGCTTATTTTTTTTAAACTCGCAGCGTAAATCGGTGGGAATTTCAAAAAGTTCCCAGCAAACAATAGAGGACTTACAGACATCGCCCCCAATAACTCGTTTATTCATTTGTAATGGTGATATAAAAAAATAAAAACTTCTGCGCTCACAAATCACCTGAAAATAGTTTTTTTGTAAACCACTCAATTTACTCTCAAAGAGCAGAAGCTATAAACTCAGCGAGCTTGCTCATAAAATTTAAAAAGTGCAAGCACTCATTTTATCATCAAAGCAGGTGACTCACTGAGTGTATGCAGGCGAACCCGCGACTGCTGATGGTTGTTATCAGTAGTTTCTGTGCAGCCTGTTACACTTCATCAGGCGGTCAAGGTTTAAGCAAGTCCTTTGCTGCCCAAACCTATGCTCAAGTTAGCTTGGGGTGAATTGGGATACCCCAAGCTAGGATGCCCAAAAGAAAAGCGCCTTTCCTTTGGGTATCTGATTAAGTCGGTTCGGCGGACGAGTCCTGTGGCTCGTCTTCTTGTAAAAGGTTTGACATATACTCTGCGTAATCTTCAGTCCCCGCTGTAAAAAGAATTTCTCTCAGTAATTTGAAATACTGCTCAGGAAGACCCGTTTTCTGACCTCGTCCTTCTAATATTTCAGCACGCTCTATCGCTTGTTCTAGAAGTACTAATCTGTTTTTGGCTGTGAGAAAGTAAAGCTTTGCGGTATCAATTTCTTTGCAAGTATTATGAAAGTTTATCCGAGCTTTTTCCAAGGATGCTGCGGAATATTCAACCCCTAACTCTTTGAGACAATGCTCAAGAATGTCAGGCCGTTCATTAGCTATAGTCGCTGCCAGCAATTCCCTGGCGTTAGACAGACCCAAATTGATATCTTCATCTTCTTCAAAACCATATTCATTCTCGGCAGTAAGTACATTGCCACTAGGTAGACAATACTCAAATTTCAGCTTAGTTCTCAATATTTTCATGCAGTATATTTCCTCCTGTTATTTTTGCTAGTAAGTCAATGGCTCAAGTGTAATGAATCAGTGAATTAATAATAATCAAGCATGTTGCCATTATCGTTGTCACTGTCATCGTTGCCATCACCGCTGCTATAGTGAGCATCATTATCATTGCTCCACTTAGGACGTTTGTCTGGGTTTTCAGTTTCCAATACTTGCACGAGTGCTTTACCAAAAGCTACCGGTACTGTTTGACTGTCCGTAGTCGTTCCATTGTTAGGTTCCTCGTTAGGTGTTGATTCTTGTTTATCTTGGTCCAGGGACTCGTCAGGTGAGTCCCCGTTTGTGGTATTGTTGTCAGATTTTTGCTTTCGGAAAAAGCGATCGTGAGCTTCTTCTATCATCCAGGTGAAAGTTTGACTGGCTGTGAGCTGAAATAGTCTAGCTAAGTCGCTCGCTTTACCCCAAACATTTTTGTCAAGTTCGACCTTGGGTTTGTAAGCTGCTCCTTCTGAATATTCTTTGCGCACTAGCGTTGTCAGACATTCCTCTGGTGTGGTCTTTCGGTCTTTGGCAAAACTGTAATAATCCTCCGCTGCTGCTAGTTCCTCTAGTTGCTCCCAAGTTTCTTTGTTCACCTTGACGGTGCGATGGGAGTGGTCTTGAGGTTCTAGCACTTTAACTATGAATGAATGAGTGATAGGGCACTTGTCGCCTTCAGCTCTGGCTAGACAGGCTTGCCACCGATAAGCAAGCCATTCCCTCGCATCTTCAGCTTGCTTCTTGGTGAAACCTTGGTATCCCTTGCCTACTATATCTGCCTGAGCAATACAGGTAGGCAGGACTTCAAACCCACAACGAATCAAATCTATGGCTACCCTAGCTGCCCTCATTATCCTCCTAGCATATCCATCACTATGCTTGAAATGTCTATGGCAATAGTCGGCAAAATTATCAAACCCCAGTTGTTTGTAAGATTTTGTAGTCACAACTGCTTTGAGTAAAATACCCCGTTCTATATAGCTATAGGTAGTCCTAGACAACTCTTCATGCAATACTTGCGCTTGCTCCGAAGTCACCCTTGAGACCATGCCCCAGTGCTGCCGACATTCCTCTATGTATTGAACCCAGCCAGGAGTCTGCTGTGCTGTTTCTATTTTTTCAAATGTTGGTAAGGGTAACATGTCTCAATCTTTTGGTGCTTTTTGATGTGGATGTGCTTGTGCCTGATGGATGTTTTAATTGTGAGATGCCTCTAGTAGCATCTGTCCTGTTTTGCCCGGCATCACTGGTACTATTGGGTTCCAGACTTCAGACGAAACCCTCGCTTGGTGAGTAGCATCTATGTCAAGGGAGGCGAAGTAAGCGTCAACGGTGACTTCGGAAGATTGAATATAGTCATCTACGATCGCTTCCATCATGCCGTTGTAGTCAAAAATCTCACCATTGTATTCGTAGGCGGGAAGGTCCTTTGCTATAGGGACATTGATGTCTACTGTCACTCTAATTTTTGCTGTTACTTCGTATTCTCTTTTCATGTTATGATTGGTAGAATATTTAAGTTACCCTTTAGCTCAGATGCCTTTGGTTTTAATCAAAGGCAGTTTTTATTAGAATGGAATCCAGTCTTCTCCTTCAAGGGGTAGGTGATAGTACCAATTATTAGGGAGTAGGGATTTGAGGAAAGGATAGGCTCGGCAGAGGAAGGAGCATAACCAAAGGTCGGGGTAAATACCGAAGACAAAGTCATCGCACAAAGGAATCCAAGAACCGGGCAGATAGAGACAAACGCGAAACTTGACTATATCTATGCCTGCAAGTTTTTTCTCTACAGTTGTTGCCCGTAGACGAATCTTAAGGCGATCGCTTGCCCATTTAACCCGGAAACTATATTCAAACTCTATTTCTTCAAGTTTCATGCTACTCTGCGACCCATTCTGTGTAGGCGATATCATCGGTAGGCTCTTTCCTGGAGGGACGGAATGCAGGCTGTTTTGCTAGCCTGTAACCGTCCCTCTTCAACCAGTTATCCATGGAGGCAATGAATTTTTCAACCTCTTGCCTGTCACCAATGATACGGACATCTAGTGTTAAACGAATACTCATGAGTTTTCCTCTGGTAGGCGGGTCTTGCTAGGATATACCGCAAATGTGATCATTGCAGCTCTAGCAAACTCCGCTGCCTGGTACAATTGTTCTACTCTACGTTCGCTTACCTCAGTACCATGCCTATCTGCGATGTTTACTGCCAAATCTTTGAATATCTGAAACATTAAATGGCGGTCCTCAGCAGCTTTGGCTTTTATCTTTTCTATCTTTGCTTCGGTCACTTCGCTAGTTTTTAAGTTTTCTTCCACGATCGCTCCTTTTGTTATAGGTAAAAATGTTATGGATAAATTTCTTGCTGTGATGAAAGTTTGATTCAAGGAAGGGGGACTATAGCGGAGGCTTTGTCCCCTAAATTCACCATGAATGAGTATGCAAACAGATAATTTATTCTTCAACTCTAACTGACCGCAATATCTAAGGAAGGCGAGGAACCAAGGACAGTTTGCCTCGCCTGAGTGCTTATGTCAGATTGAGATTTTGGTCCATGCTGCTCCTGGTCCTCCAGGCTTTTCCCCCCTAAACATCTGTTGTGTAATCCTTGATTGTTATCATGTATTGTGTATGAAATGATGTCAAGTAGTTTGAGTAAAATCATTTTGTACACAAACAATGACTGAGCAAAGAGTAAATGGCCGGAAAACCGAAATACAAGAGTCCGAAGAAACGGACGAACCTTTCCTTGACCCCGGAAACCTTGGAAAGAATGGATCAGATTGCGGAAGCACTAAACATCAGTCGCAGCGAGTTGGTGGAGAAATGGACGCGAGCATGGGAGCAAATGGACTCCTTGGGATTGTTGGGGGAGTCCTTAGCCTGCTCCGAGAAGTAGCGAAAGAGGGGCTAGAGTATATAGATTCTCATGGTGAAAGGCTTGAAACTAGATTAATTGAGCATTCGCAAAAGAGAGCGAGTTATTTGGAAAAAACTGCTGCTTTGGAGAGAGAAATAGCCCGTCTGCTTGAGCAGGCTGAAAAATTGCCAACAAACCCCACCGAAGAAGAATAAACCAATCAGGAATGCCGATCGCTGCATCAGCGGTCGGTAATTTTATTGCACATTCACACATATATATATAGACATGACCCAAACCATCGTCGAACAGCTAAAAATAGGCCAACTTTGCCTATGGCATCCCGGAGTCATCGAAGTATTGAAACAGTCCAGCGACTGGCATCCAGAAACCGACCTTTACGACCTAATCGGCATGAAGCCCCACTTTTGGGCTGGTCATTCCGCAATAATTGAAGGGAGCGTACTCCCGATAGCGTCCTTCACTGTCATTACTAAGGATGGCCTCCTGGCAAAAACAGAAGTGCTAGCCCTCCCCTTCCCCAGCAGCATTGTACCCTCAGCACTTGGACAGGAAATACTTGCTAGAAAGATTAGGGAGGCTGTCCATGAGCAAATCCAAGAAGGTCTAGACACTCTGAGCGAGGCAGTAAAAAATCAACCCCTTACGCATAACTTCAGTTCCACATTTATTAACCTAGAAATTTTTCGACTCATGCAGATAGGCCAATTAGCCGAAAGCTGAAGAGACATTTGCAAACAACAATACTTAGTGAAAGATGAAAAATAAACGAACCTATGCAATTCCGGGTGGAGCAAAGATCGAAAAATTTGGAGAGCTTTTACTCTGGGATGAAAAAGTTAAGCGATTTGTACAGGCAATTGAAGACTCACATATAGGAGGAGACGTCAATGAGTACTTTGGGTTGACCCCGAATATTTACGCCATCCATCCAGCTATGTATAGAAACAGGCACTTTGCTATCCTCAGTGTCACCGACTTCCAACTAAGCACAGAAGATTTTCGTTCCACGGTTATAGTTTTCAGGCATCGCACAAAACTCGAACTCCCAGAGAAAGTGCAGGAGGGTTTCAGTAGTGCAGTCCTTGGTCACATCAAAACAAGTATTGACCGCATAGGGCAAGACATTGTAGCTGGCAGTTTGGGTGCTGAGAGAAAAATTCCGTATTCAGCCAGTGTAATGACCATGGAAGCATTGATGTTAGAACAAAGTAAGTCTTAATAAAAATGGAAAACAAATCAATCTACACCGTCAATGACCGGGGAACTATCGAACTATTCGGACCCCTTATGCTTTGGGATGAAAGGATAGAACTTTTCCTGGAGAAATGTTATGGCTGGCATCCAGAAGTAAATATTGAATCGGCACTTGGTCTAACCCCAAATATCTATGCCGTACATTCGGCTAAATACAAAGGCACGCATTTTGACATGATGAGTTTTACAGATTTTCAAATCACCACAGGAACTAACGCCTCAGCAATCGTTGGACTGGCTTCCCCTAACGAGGCCATACCTCCGGAAGAAATCAAGGGAAGGTTCAATAAGGCGATCGTGAGATACGTTGATACAGAAATTGTCAGTGTAGTAAAGGAAATAATAGCTGTACACTCCGGTGAGAAGAAGAAGACTCCGTACTCATCCTCCTACACCACTATTCAAACATTGATGTTGCTATATGAGGGAAAATTTGAAGAATGAGAATAATTCGGAACTGGGGATTTTTACCCAAAGGAAAAGTCGAACATCTCGGACCGCTCATGCTTTGGGATGAAAGAGTAAAACTGATTCTAAACCGATGTAATGGTTACTGCTCAGAGTTAAGTATCTATGAAAACTTCCAGATGAACCCCACCATATATGCGGTACATTCGGCAGTGTATCAAAGAAAAAAACTCGAAATAATAAGTTTGACCGAGTTTCATCCTCGGACAAGAGATTGCAAGTCTGTGATTTTGAACCTGAGTCACTCAAAGGATAGACCACCGCCGGAGAGAATCCAGCATAAAATCTCCAAAATAATCTCCGACTATGTTGGGTCAGAACTTTCCAACACCCTAGAAGAGTTAGCAAGCTTATCCACCGGAGGTAGGAAAAAGCTCCCTTACTCATCCAGCTTCACAACAATTGAGATGTTGATTGCAGCAAAGCAAAGAGGGTCAGATAATTATGGCAACGATTAGACAAGGCGATTGGGTGAAAATTACAGCTCACAAACACCCTCTAAAAAACGAAGTGTTGGAAGTGCTGGAAGTTGATAGTGGGAGGTTCTCAGTTTACCATGAGGCCACTGGGTCTGTAGATTTAAAATTCCACGAAGCAGAGCTCACTCTAAAACCAAAAGATGTTCCGACACCACCAACTATTCCCAACAGTATAGTGGCCAAAATTAAATCTTTGATAGAAAGATATAAAAGTATTAACGGCACTATCGACCGTAGATTTGTGGAACAAATATTAGGCGAGGAGATTGTGGAGCAAATATTCAAAAGCACTGGTATTGAAGGAACAGGCATTAAATGCTCCACAGATTATTCTCCTAAAGAGAGCGATCGCCTAAATCCATCCCCTTCTCCGGAAAGCTCTGTGGAGCAAATATTAAAAAGTACCGATACTGAGGGAGCGGATATTAAATGCTCCACGAATTCTCGATTGGAAGAGAGCGATCGCTTAAACCGACTCCCTTCTCCGGAAAATTCTGTGGAGCAAATATTCAAAAGTACCGATACTGAAGGAACAGATATTAAATGCTCCACGAATTCTCGATTGGAAGAGAGCGATCGCCTAAACCGACTCCCTTCTCCGGAAAATTCTGTGGAGCAAATATTCAAAAACACTGGTACTGGAGGAATAGACATTAAATGCTCCACGAGGTATCAGGGTAAAAGCAAAGGCAGACCTAGAGGCTCTACCAACAAAAAGCCAGCCTCTGGTTGGATTGACACTAGGTTTAATAGCCAGATGGCAACCACGAACTATTATTATTGTCGTAGGCAAAAAGTCAAAAAGACTCCTATACCCACAGGAAGGGTACAAAAAGTCAGGGAACTAATCAAGAGTGAAGCCCCAGTCTCCCAAATTGAAAACTATCTCCTTTCCTCACAACATAGCCAACAGGTTGAAGAAGTTGAAGAAGTTGAGTTTTAGGTTATAATCACACTATGGGAGAGCCGTGGTCTTACCTGGACATTATTGTATCGCGGTGTCCAGGTAAGCGCTTACCCTAGGTGTGATGCAATGTTTCATCTTTGTAAGCACCCGGCAAGCACCCGACAAACTCCCTGTCAGTAGCTTAAGCCGTGGCTAGAGTAGCTTTTGAGGTATTAAGAACCGATAAAGCTTAAGCACTCTACTCCCTCAGAGCTGCTCCACCCCCTAGTTCCAGCAGCTATTATTTTTTTCTTTTTTAAAAGTCTCCAAAATAATTATTTTAGGAACTTTTAGCACTAAAAAACTGCTGGAAGTGCTAATTTTCCGTAAGATAGTTAGTTAACTCATTTGTTTATTTTGGATACTTCTATCACCTTGGTAACTTTCGGGTTGGTAACTTTCAGCAAAATAATTAATTAATTAACTTGTTTATTTTGGGTAATTCTACTACCAAAGTAGAGAGGGATTATCTTTACAGAAACGAACTAGAATCCCTCTTCAAAGCCGCCAAGGCTAGCAACCGTGGAACGAGGAACTATGCCTTACTGCTAGTTATGTATCGACATGGCCTGAGACGGAGTGAGGCTGTAGCTATGCAATGGCAAGATATCAACTTCCCAGGAGAGGAAATATATATCAAACGGGCAAAAGGTTCCGTTAGTGGGTCTGCTCCATTGTGGAAGGATGAGTTGGTCGCCTTAAGAAACTACCAGCGAGAAAGTGGCGATCGCTCATTTGGAACTGTCTGGCAGGGTTGGAAAAACAAACCTTTAACAGCCAAGGCTATTTATAAGATAATTAAGGAGTTAGGTAAAACCATAGGTTTAGATATACACCCCCATCAACTAAGGCATTCCTGTGGTTATCACCTCATCAACAATGGAAATGAGTTGAGGTTGGTTCAACAGTTATTAGGTCACAAGGAAATCAACAATACCGTTCGCTATACAAAACTTGCAGCAGGAGCATTGCGAGCCTTAGTAAATTAATTTTTTATTTAAGCCCTGTTTGAACGCAGCCTTTGTAAACATTTTGATAGAAAAACGGCTCCCAAACAGGAGTATTACCTGATAACGAACACGTCAAGGAGAATGCTATAGGTATACACGCAATAACTGTCACAGCTAAAATATAGACAGCCACTATCCAGACACATATCTTTTCCTTTTTGCTCATATTTTTTTCTGCCGGCAACTATGAACTAGAATCAGATAATACTATAACCTGAAGAGAATCACCCATCGGTTTGGTTGAAGGTAGAGAGGCAACGAAGAGGATTCTTTCACGATTATTTTCACCGAGACTATCTATATCAAGATAAGCACATTTTTCAAATTTTTCCAACATAACCCCTCCACGCGCGAGAGAAGAATGCCCTCGAAGCTCATCCACTCCGCAAACATAAAGTTCTACTCCGACGGGATACTCGCTTTGATGATTTTTCCCAAATACCATACGAACTCCCAAAACTACCTCCCCGTCAAAAGGGTTTGGAATAGAAGACTTAAGAGTAAGTCTATGCTGCTGCCTATTCGTAAATATATACGAGTGTTGACCTTCTCCCCTTGACTCGAAACGAAAAGAATTTTCCAGAAAAGACAAGTTAGCCTTGATTGGTTTCAATTTAATAGATCCTCAACATTGAGTTGACTAAACATTTGCTTCAAAGATGATACAATTCTTTTTGCCGAGAGCAAAGTCCACAAATTTACTTGCCTGTTGACTCATTATATTAGCTTCCCCTTAAAATCTTCAGTGATTCTGAGAATTCGTATAAATAACACCAGCCTTTGAAAATTCTCGCGATCGCGACACACTTCACCCCAAACCCCACCCTTCCCAGTATCCTTGGGGGGTACTTACTATATTTGTACGGTATCTTTCACCTTTTCTCTTAATTGTCAACTCCTCTAAATCTTTGCCCGACGGGCCCTCACTTTCAGTCCACCTGTGTACCTCATACTGATGTATCTCATTATCCGGGACCTCATCTAGGTATTTCCACTCTTCTGAGTTTCTCAATATTGCGATATAGTTCATATTCATTAAATTTCCTATGTCTCGATACATTTGCGCCCTCATAGGACAATATTCTATTCTGAGTCTACCTACATAACTTGTACCAATATATCCTATTGAGTAGAACTCTACAGATTTTTCCACATTGCTACACATATTCTCAAAGCAGTTTCCGAACTGCATATTTAGCCTAAACGCCTGCCTGTCAGACTTTTACTTTCAAATCTTCCCCGTAGTTTTAAGTTTATTTGTAGCGTCTAAAATTGAAAGAACTTGAGTAAAAATTTCAACAAATATCGATTATTTTTTTTATCCAATCGCTCCTTATGGTTGGATTGCTTGCTGTGTATTTAAGTACCTTGATTAATACCGATACTTAAACGGGAAGCCATGATAAACTTTACAATGAGGAGCATTTTTGGCTAGGTGTCTAGCTGCCACTAGACACCTATAGAACCATGCGCCAGGGGAAGTAAATGGCTGAATACCCTATGAACTAAAGCCTAGAGAACAAGCATCTATCTCTGTGCGTCTAGTGCTAGGTGTCTAGTGATAGACATCTACCTAGTAGACAGCAGACAGGGTACTAACAAAAGCATAGTCCGGGTAAGGTTTGACACCCAGGTTATGCTTCGACCGTTTGGCTCATAGTGGAGATTGTGGGTAGGTTAACGATTCCCGAAAAAGATAAGTTAATATTCCACGTTTGATTTCCCCCAAAGAGTACAGCGTACTCGCCCTTCCTATAGTTAAGTTCGACGATATCAGTGCCAGCTTTCCACGTAGCGGTAACAGGTTCTAG
Organism: Okeania sp. SIO3B5; assembly: GCF_010692555.1. Lineage (GTDB taxonomy): Bacteria > Cyanobacteriota > Cyanobacteriia > Cyanobacteriales > Microcoleaceae > Okeania. Next base: position 39,626 of record NZ_JAAHHG010000006.1, read on the forward strand.
CCAATCAATCTCGCTTCCACTACTTGTATTCGTCCACAAATGTTCAGCGTAAAGATTTAATGGAATATTGAAGCTTGAGCTATTTGTGAACGGCAAACGGAGCTTCTCTTTTGTCTCTGCAACAAGACTTGTGCGATTCTCTGTGTTATAAGCCTCCAGGTCTACTTGTACCTGTTGAACATTTGACGCCACATAGTTACCGAAAATTTGATAGAGATTATCCCTGCTATCAAACTGATGATATCTGAACTCATTGACCGTTGGCTCAATTCGAGGCTGCAAATCTGCTGGATAATCTGTTCCAGATTTATCCATAAAGATGAGTTCCATTTCACCAATCCCTGTGATTAGCTCCTGCGGTTCGGGTGGAGTCTCCAACGCTGGAACTTTAACAGTGATTTCATCGGGAAAATTAAATTTAAGCGCACTTAGCTCCGATTGAATGGACCTGACGGCTTGCACTAAAACATCTGAATTGCTTTCTTTAATGTATCCTGGCATTTTCTCTCCCTATTTTTTCCTAGGTTGTCTTTAGTAACTCATTAATCTTATCATCCATCCAACTAGGTTTTGTTTCGTAATAAAACTCGACCCGTGCCGACTTACGTTTTTTCTTGGTGCCAGCAACTGCCGTCTCATATTTTGTCTTTCTATCCCAATTCAAAATGTGCATATGAGCTAAATATTGTGGCCTTACCTCCTTTGGCTTAAGCTTTCCCTCTGGGTCATATTCGTCCTTCTCTATGTAACGGAAAGGACGAATTAATTCTGCTTCAGAAAGTGAAGCCATTCTCTCTATGATTGTCTTGCCATCCTGTTTCGTGTGAACCCAAGCTTTTAGCATTTTACCATTAGATAAGTCTGCTTCTACTGCCAAATCTCCCTTATCATGAGATTTTTTGTTATTACCAAAAAGTTGCTTTATCTCACTCCAATTTATCTTAGTTTTTTTGCAATTAGGAACTGTCAACCTACTTCTAGCATTTTTCTTTTCTCTCTCGTTAGACCAATATGGAGGCTGTTCATAAGCAAAGAATTCTAATACAATTTCTATACCATTACTCGTAGTAACAACTTCCTCTGAACTACTATCAATAACTATAGTGCCAACATCCCGATTATTCAACAGTTGTTGTTGCGCAATTATAGCCGTAGTTGCTGTCCTGATAGTTGACTGATTTCCTGTTAATATAAATCGTTCCTCTGGCACTTCCTTGTTAGGAGTGACTTCTATTGTACGCTCCCTACCGAGCAAGCCCTCCCGCTGATAACTCTGCATCCCAATCCAGTCATCTATACTGCCAGCGATAATAAATCCTGCTTCTATGCAGGCATCGCTAAACTCCTCCCACCCTTCCTCGAGGGCTTCCCGCATATCCTCATCCTTGATGACTCGCTTGACTACATTACCAATTCCCTTTTTAAAACTCCACTCGTCATTGCCAGGGTTCCCCCACTTACTGATAGTTTCGTCGCCCACCAAACTCCGTAGTACTTTCCCGATGGGGTTGTTTGGATCTTTAAGGAATTTTCTCGCACCTTTATAAAACTCTAAAGCACGAGCTACCGAATATTGCGCACCAACCTGAGAAAGTGCTTGACTCCACTCTTGTAGCAATTCCTCGGCAACTTCAGGGGCAACATTACTCATCACATGATATCCCAATGCTGGGTTAAACTTAGTAATAACTGCTGCACCCCCCAGTCCACAGATGGTGCTACCCAGAGTACGGCCGATTGCCCCAAAACCACGCTCGACGATTGATTTATTAATGGCATCAATCTGAGATTCGATTTGTTTGTCCGTCACCTGCCAGTTGAAGTTCAACAGTAAATTACCTGCTGACAGTATCATCTGAAATACCTGGGTGACACTGATTGACCTCAACCTTTTCACCAGTGCGCTCAATCCGCCACTTATCCAGCCGACCAACTTACCACCCCAATTTTTAAAAATATTTTGAATACCCCCACCACTGTTAGACGGCGTGCGGCTCCATCTACGAACTGATTGATTGTTGGTGGCTCTTAGTCTGGCAGCTCTACTGCGGAGACTGGTTCGCTCTCTGGTAAAGGCTAAAGTCATTTTATTTCTTTGATTCTTGGGTTATCACTTGAATCGTCTGAGATTGCGCCTGTCTTGTCTTTCCAGTTCTCCTCAATATTTTCAATAAAATCTTGCCAGGAGTCATCGGATTCTCCTTTATATTGTGCAAAATCTTTAGCTACATCTACTCCCAAATTGATGAGATTTCTTAAGATGTCTTTAGCTGCCCCTGGGTCCCGTGGCATTCTATGCCAGTGTAAGGACTTGGTTATTTGTGCAGCTTCTTGTAGTAAGGAAATCGCCTTCCTCAATGAGTCCGCACTTCCGTCAGGCGACTTCCAATATTTGATTGGCTGCTTGCTGGGCTGTAAAAATTTCTCAAGGCTGTCATCGTCAATATCACCATCGTTATCCTTGTCTTCGTAAGCTAGAGGATTGAAAGTTAGCTCTACATCCTCTTCCGCCTCTTCTCTCTCAAAGTCGATGTATTCGATAGCGGCTTCAATATTTTTAAAGATTCGGTTAACAACCAGACGAGCCAGGCCAACTTCCAGTAAACACCGAGCAACCGCCATCTTGTTTTCGTAGACCTCTGCTTTTAGATCGATCGACAATCCGTAAATCTCGGCTAAGGCTTCTGCCACATTATCAGGATTGGCATCCTCTCCCTCAATCTCAAAATCAATCGGGAATTGGCCGAATAACTCATCCATCATGTCAAATCGGTGTAGATGCCAGTCTGCTATGTTGAGTATTTCCTTCATTGGAGATTCAGAGTCTGTCAATAATTCGGGTACTTCCCCTGGGTATTGAGATTTTTCAGCAGTGCCAGTAATATCATGTCCGGATAATTAGTTATAAAAAAACTTTCTCCTTCAACTCCAGTTCTTCTTCTTTCTTCCCTCTTTACTCCTGACTCCTGAGGACTGACTCCTGACTCCTCCGTAGTTATTTATTTATCTGAACCAAATATTCTCTCAGAGCTTAAAGACGCGTACTTTGCGCTCAAAATCGGCAAATTTTGGCAAATTTCACTGTTCCACTATGCCCATTACTCCCATTCTCCCGCGCATCCTTAATCTACAATATTTTGAAACAGCCCCCCCTTAATAAGGGGGGAACCGCTTAAAAAAGGGAGAGGTTTCAAAGTCCCCCTTTTCAAGGGGGATTTAGGGGGATCGTAAATGTACCTCATCTTTATGAGAAATGCTATATTAGTCAACCTTTCTCTAACCAAGCTTTCATTTTTCCCGGATTTAATAATCCATAAGGGTCTACTTTTTGCTTAAATTCTAACTGTTCAAAGTCTGTGGTTTTCATTCCTCCATCTTCCAAAATATAGGTATGAGGATTAAAAATATTTACTCCATTTTCTTCGTGATACTCAATAATTTCATTCAACCTTTCTTCAGAACTATAACGAACAATTTGTAATCCTACTGGTGTAGTTTGACCATCAATTCGCATAAATTCTAAGTGCATGATTACCTCATCACCAAAATGCCGATACATTTTTTCTACAAGTTCAAGATTTCTATCAGTTGGAAAACCACTTTGTAAATAAGTTAAATTTGTATCTACACTTCGAGCGTGTAATGTTGTATGATTCCAAGTAAATTCATATATTGGCGTACCCTTACTTGCCTCTTCAGCAATTTTTTCATAACAAATTTCACCGTTAAATTCTTTAACTAAATCCTGAAAAGATGACAAACTATATTCAGAAACCATCAAAAAAGCACAATGTTTTCCTTCAGGAATTGAATTTTTTACCCCAGCAAAAAAACTAGGTATCGGCCAAGCAAAAACAGTAATTAATTTTTTGACAATTCCATCACTATCTCCCAATGCTTGAGCGAATTTTGCACAGGTCATAAAGTCGTCAAAAGTTACTATTAATTCTGCCCAAGGATAAGTAGGAGCTAGAGGTATTTCTAATTGAGTAATAATTCCATTTGTTCCATAGGCATGATTAACTTTTTGTATGTCATCACCCCGCAATTCTATAACTCTTGGTTCGTCTTCCATTGTTACAACTCGCACAGCAGAAACATTGCCACGATGACGTAATCCACCATAATTAATTGAGCCAATTCCACTACTACCACCACCAATAAAACCGCCAATTGTAGCAGTGCGGTAAGTTGAAGGAAACATCCTGATTTCCCAACCAATTTCTCTGGCTTTTTTATCTAATGCTACTAATTTTACTCCTGGCTCGACACAGGATAAACCTGGTTTTATCCAGTTAATATTATTCATTTTTGTAGTGTCGAGAACTACTCCTCCTTCTAAAGGAATACATTGTCCGTAGTTACCAGTTCCGGCACCTCTAACTGTTAAAGGTGCTTGATGTTTAACGCAAGTTTTAGCTATTTGTAAAACTTCTGTTTCATTGGTGGGGCGAACAATTAAATTAGCTCTTTTGTCTTTCAGTTGGGATTCTAAAATAGGGCTAAAATGATAATAGTCTAAGGAGAGTTTGGTGACTTGATTTGGCTCGGTAATAATTTCGATATCTGTTAGTTCTGATGCTAGGGCATCCCAATTTATTTGTGTTGTTTTAGTTGTTGTCATTGGTATTTTGAGTAATATAAAATTCAGCTTTTCTTAATTGATACAGCGAATTCCTAGTATATGAAGTACAAAGATTAACAATTAAATGAATGCAAGTGCGGGCATCTTGCCCGCGACGGATGTACCTCATTAAAGTGGAATCTGCTGTAATAATCAAGGTAACATATTCCAAATTGTTCCAGCCGCATATCCCAAGTATCTGGCAAGTTTTGTGACAGTAGGAAAAAGTTCATTTACCAACTCTTTCACTTCTTTAGTTGTCTTACCTGCCTCATTCAAAGTTTCATTTACTCGTTTCAAATTCTTAACAATAGACTCTTTATCTGGCTCAGATTCTTGTACCTCAACTTTAGAAGCTTCCAAACGCTTTACAGACTTTTCTCTGTCAACTTCAGATAGTGCAGCAAAGCTCTGTATTTTTTCTTCTAAGTGAGTTAACATTTCAAATACTTCAGTTGTAGTTATTTGTTCATCTGCACTTTGAGAAACTTGACTCTGATTAAATGTACTGTTGTTGCCTTGATCTGTTATATTATTTTCTCCACTAACAGTTTGATTATTTTCATTTATTATACGAGCGAACTTTGAGTTATAAATATTTCCCTCATTATTAGCTATACCATAATTTTCATTGATATCAATATTGATACCAGGGTGATTTTCTATTGCTTGCTTCAAATCTTTTAAAGATACTTCTTTAAACATACTTTCAAATTTTGCTTCTTGAAATTTCCACAACATATGTTTAAACATTTTGCACTGAATGTGAAGTCCGATTAGCTTCTTTTCTATTTCAACTCGTGATTCATATTTAAGTGTCTTAATGTTTTCGCTTCTGAATTTATCAAGCGTTTCAAATTGTTTTTGAGTATCAAGTAATTGGTGTCGAATTTCATCTTCAGATATTTTAGAATTTGACATTTTATTTATATTATATGACATTTTTTAATTTATTTACTCTTTTTCCAATCTTCCAACGCTGCAATAACAAAGGTACTAGCAGGATGATTAAGTGATTGTTTAACAGCAGCAATTCCACCAGATTTTATAGCACTTAATATTCTTTGTGCCTTAGTTTGATTATTATCAATTTGTGTAATTACTTCTGTAGCAATTTTCATTCTGTCCATAGTTGTATCTGACGGGTAAGTTTCATCTAGTTGAGCTAATAATTCTTGAATATCTTTTGCTGCTTGTGCTAAATTTTGTTGTTCCTGAGATTCGTTAATTGTTCGAGCAAACTTTGAGTCTTTAATTTTTCCTTTGTTGCCAACTGCACCATAAATTTCTCCTTGTTTGCCAACTGCTCCATGAATCTCTCCCACGTCACCAACTACTCCATGAATTTCATTACCATGAATTTGGTCTCCAATATTTTCTGCCATAATTGTATTTCCTTTATTAATATACTTTTCTATATTAACACCAGGGCGATTAACTGCTGCACTTAATACACCTTTATACCATTCAATATCCTTTTCTCTCTCTGCCAATACTGCTCGAAGTTGTTCTGTTGAAAGTGCTTTTAATCTGTTATAAGTATCGAAATATTCTTTATCTAAAACTGAATGGTTAGCTTCAGGTGTAGTGTCAGCTCTAATCAATAGTTTGTCATTATTTTCCCCTCGAAGCTCCACAGAACGCATTTTTATTCCTGCTTCTGGATGGTCTTTTTGTAGTTTCTGAAATGAATATGCAGCCATTCGGGGGTCTACTGCTTGATTATGATAAAGGTCTAAGGTATTCACTAAAGGTTTGATAAACTCTACAAATTCCCCTTCTTCAAAATATTTATCTTCATCGGCAGGTTTTCGGCGCAGACGCTCATCCAAACTTTCTTCTGTTGAAAGTTTGAGAAAGTCTGGTCTCTTTTCTGGAGGCAGGCGCATATAAACATAATCACATTTGATACCGTCTAGTTTAGTTGTGGTTGTTATCCCCCAGTCCTCAAGAAAAGCTCCGGTTAATGTTGTACCTGTTAAATTAGCTTGGTCTAAAAATGTTTTTACTAATTTGGCACGAGAAAGGTTAGCATATTGAAGATTGGCTGAGTTGAGATTCGCTTCTATGAAACTGGCATTAGTTAGGTTTACTCCCTTAAGATTGATTCCTTGGAGGTTAAAGCGATTTAAGTTGATATTTTCACCTTCACCAGTTTTTACTAACTCTCTGACTTTGGTATATTTTAGATAAGTTTCTCCTGGTCGTATGCGGTCTAGTTTTATAGTGTTTTTCCAACAAGTACCAGTTATGTTAGCTCCTCTAAAATCTGTACTTTTGAGAATAGCATCAGTGAAGTCAGCATCAGTTAAAGTTGCATCTCTGAAACAGGTTCCGCCTACGGCAGCAAAGGCAATAGCAATTTTCCGAACTAGACTGTGCTTCTCATCTTCACTATTAGCTTGCCAACCAATGTAACTTCCTAGCAATACTGCTGCCACAGCTACACCACCAGCTATTGCTTTACTCTCCCAGGAGTCAACAGCATTCACAGCATAACGCATAGCCCCTTCGAGCTTTTTAGCTACAACTACAATTTTGGCTGCTACCATAGCTGCTACCGTTATACCTACAACAGCAACAAACGCCCCAGACATGACTCTAGCTACAAAAATAGTCAAGGTTATTATTACAGCCAAAGCCCCAACTACAATAGTCAAAATGGCTACAGCCGCTGTTCCTGCTCCAATTCCCGCCACTGTCCCGTAAAAAATTCCACCTATAGCTACAGCTGTAGCCAGAGAAAAACCTACGGTAATTATAGCAGGCATATATCCTTGTTGAATACTAAAAATAAAGAAAACAGCTAATGATACAAAGACAATCACACCTAGAACAATAGGATGAGGTTTTTGAATGAATGCAGGCTGTAGCATACCAGAAGCAATAAGACCAGCTAACCCAGATGCTGCTCCTAATAGCGCCGACACTAAAAGTGACATCGCTACCAAGAGAACTGCCCAACGCTTCTGTAATCCTGCCTTAGCTCCACAAAACTTAGCCCCCCTTAGAATTGCCCCACGAAAATTAGTACTCCTAATATCAGCAAAACTAAAATCTGCATCAGACAAATCTTTTCCCTTAAAAGACAAACCTCTAAGATTTTCTCTTTGGAAATTTCGTTCACCTTGTTGATATAGTTGCAATATTTCACGTTTACACTTATTCATATTTTGTATCTATCCAGCAATAAAAATTAACTAAAAGAAAATTGACGACTGGTTTCAAAAAACTTAACAATAGTTGTTAAGGAAGAAGGAAGAAAACACTTAATTTTCAAAAAAAGCACTTATTATCTAGGAGAGAATAAAAAATCTCGTGTTGTCTGAATCTTACAGCGCTTTTGCTGATTGATGAGCCACAAATCGTGTCGGGGCGTTTTCCTCCGCAACATATAAAGCGGAGCTTTGCGTTAGCAAATGGCCATTTGCCCTACTGTGGTCTACTTTTTTCAATCCATAAAATTGCATAAGTAACTGTAGCTGAGAAATATATTTACTCCAAGAATAAACGGAGTTATTAATAAATAATTATCAACCTATGCTGATGTAATTTTAGTGTTTGATTCAGGGAATACTATCCATTGAACAGGGAAATCACGCAGAATTGATGGCGAAACGGGGACATTATTATTATCTGAATCGTCAACAATGAGATATTGGGTAGTGGGAGCATCTTGCTCTCGTAGCTTAAGTCCATTCCAGTAGGATGCGTTAGGAGGCTACAATTACCCAGTGAATGATTTAACGCTCCGTACTCCAAGAATAAACGGAGTTATTAACAAATAGCTATAAACAATAAACCTATGCTGTCCGATCACTCAAACTCCCAAATCAAAATGAGTAAGTCAGATGTCCATGGAAACTGTTTAACATCTTTTCAGCGTAAACTTCTAGAAAAAAATCTAGATGATAAGTTGTCGTGGCAATATCGTCAGAGAATAGAAATTATGCTGCTAGCAGATGAAGGCAAAACCCAAAGTCAAATTTGTAAAGCTATAGGTTGTTCTCCCGGTACGGCTAGACATTGGATACTTATTGCTAAGTCTGGTGAAGCTCACAAATGGAACAATCATCCTATAGGTCGTCCCCAAGAGGTTAACGAACAATATTTAGAACGCTTGAAAGAGTTAGTAACTAATAGTCCCAAGGAATTTGGTTATGTATTCCAGCGGTGGACTGCTAATTGGTTGAGCAAACATTTAGCAAAAGAGTTTGATATTGAGTTAAGCGATCGCCATATTAACCGTTTACTCAAACAAATGGGTTTATCGACCAAACCAAAGCCACCGAAAACAGAAGAAATGTCTGGTCAAGATATTAATGGGAAAAACATTGTCATTCGGGATCTGAACTTTGATATTAATCAAAGCAAATCTTTAGGAATGTTAAGTTTCAACACTTTTAACTAGCTATCAGCTTTTAGCAGCTCTGGGTTAAAATCCCCTTTTGGTCCGGAATGCTCAGTAAACAATGATGGCCACAAAAATGAGACTACTGATTGCTGACTGCTTCTTTAACAGCTAATTAGTAAATATTTAGTAAATAAAATTTTGAGTTATGGTTCAAAATGCACCCACTCCTGCTTTGACTCAGGGGCAGCTCTCTGATGTCTTGGGATATCAACATTTCAGTTATCAGTTATCAGTTAGCCTCCGATCGGAGGAACTGCGTTAACAGTTATCAGTACCTCTGCAATAAGGAGGGTTGAAATATAGGATATTCTCTTTTTTTTATCCCCTTAAAAGAGGAGGTTTGAGACCAAAATTTTTAGGTCAAAAAAAATGCTCCTACTGATTGGTGACCGCTTCTTTAACAGCTAATAGTAAATATTTAGTACATAAAATTTTGAGTTATGGTTCAAAATGCATCAACTCCTGCTTTAACTCAGGGGCAGCTCACTGATGTCTTAGGATATCAACTTTCACAAAAAGAAATAGAAAATTGCCTTAAAACTACACAACATTTGACACCAAAAGTTGGTCAGTTTTGGCAAGCAGCAGATGCTCAACCAGGCATATATGTTGTAACTGTGGGCAAAGTTAGGCTTTTAGATAGTCAGGGTGAATTAATTACTACCCTCAATGCAGGAGCGTCATTTGGGGAATCTACCCTATTTCCTAATCATTTATTTCAACTCTACTCAGCAAGAGCATCAGTAAACCTCAAACTTTCCTATCTCCCTGAAGAAACCCTTCTTCCACTAATTCAAAAACACCCTGAAATCCGAGAACATCTTCATCAAGTTGCTCTCAAACTCGATTCTCTACAGAAAAAAGGTGAGCCAGAAACGGCCCATTCCTCTGATGAAAATCTGCCAGAAGCGAACATAACTGAATATCGGCAACCAGAGGTTAAACCACAAAAAACTATTAACAAAGCCTACTTCCCTAGTCCCACCCAACGAGTAGGTCATCTCTGGCAGCGTATCACCAGACGCTATCCCTTCTTTGCTCAACAAAGCGGTTCTGACTGCGGTGCTGCTTCTTTAGTTATGGTCGCTCGTTACTGGGGCAAAAATTTCAGCGTCAATCGCGTGCGGGACATTGCCAACGTAGACCGTAACGGTGCTTCACTGCGAGGATTATCTGCAGCAGCAGAAAGTATCGGATTTTCCACTAGGCCAGTTAAGGCAAGTCTTGACCAACTAGCTAAACAAAAATTACCAGCGATCGCCCACTGGGAAGGCAAACATTATATAGTAGTCTATGAAATAACTCCCAAACAGGTCATCATTGCTGACCCCGCTATTGGTCAACGCCATCTCACTTACCCAGAATTTAAAGCTTGTTGGACTGGTTACACCCTACTCCTGCAACCTACTGCTTTAATCAAACAACTCAAAAATTCCACTACTCCTTTCTGGCAATTCTTTGAGTTGGTAAGTCCTCATGGACAAGTGCTACTGGAAGTATTTATCACTTCTCTACTAATTCAGATATTTGGATTAATTACGCCTCTATTTACTCAACTACTACTAGATAGGGTAGTTGTTCAAGGTAGCACCCTTACTCTAACCGCAGTGGGATTGGGTTTAGTCATCTTTGGTTTATTTAAGGTGGCAATGACTGGTTTGCGACAATATCTCCTCGATCACACAGCTAATAAAGTCCATTTGGCAATGATTGTGGGGTTTATTCGTCACACATTCCGACTACCCATGAGTTTTTTCGAGTCTCGTTATGTGGGGGATATTATTGCTCGGGTTCAAGAAAATCGGAAAATTGAGAATTTCCTCACTGGGGAAGCTCTTTCTATTGTGTTGGATTTGCTGACAGTTTTCATTTACTTAGGGCTAATGTTCTGGTATAGTTGGAAAATGGCTTTACTAGCATTGGTTATTGTGCCACCGTTTTTTTTATTAGCACTTATTGCCACACCGTTCTTGCAAAAAATCTCTAGAGAAATATTTGCAGCTCTAGCTGAAGAAAGTAGTTATCTGATTCAATCTCTGACTGGTGTAAGTACTGTTAAGTCTCTAGCAGTTGAGCAAACAGTACGCTGGCGATGGGAGGAATTTCTGAATAAGTCAATCAGAAAAAACTTTTCTGGACAGGTGATTAGTAACCGACTACAAATATTCAGTTTAACTATTGAATCTTTAGTAACGACGGGGTTACTCTGGTTTGGAGCTTGGTTGGTGATTCAAGGGGAGTTAACTATTGGGCAGTTGGTGGCTTTTAATATGTTGATTGGTACTGTGATTAGTCCTTTTCAGCGACTGACGGTTTTGTGGAATCAGTTACAGGAGGTAGTTATTGCGGTGGAGCGCATCAATGATGTGATTGATACTGAACCAGAGGAAGATTTACAATCAGAAGGGCGTCAGTATTTGGTAGAGTTACGGGGTAATATTATTTTTGATAATGTGACTTTCCGTTACCATCCAGAAAGCGATATTAATGTTTTGGAAAATTTGAGTTTTGAGGTGAAAGCTGGACAAACTGTGGCTTTAGTGGGGCGTTCTGGGTCTGGGAAAACAACGATTTCTAAGTTGGTGTTGGGGTTATATCCGCCTACTGATGGGAAAATTTTGATTGATGGTTATGATATGACGACGATTTCGTTGCCATCCCTGCGCAACAAAGTAGGTGTGGTTGACCAGGATACTTTTTTATTTGGTGGCACTATTCGGGAAAATCTGACTATTGCTCATCCCTCTGCAACTCTTGAGGATATTGTACGAGCAGCAAGGTTAGCTGGTGCTGATGAATTTATTCAAAGGTTGCCGATGGGTTATGAAACTCAGATTGGCGAAGGTGGGGGTTTGTTATCTGGTGGCCAACGGCAAAGATTAGCGATCGCTCGTGCTTTGTTGGGAAATCCCAGTTTGTTGGTTTTTGATGAGGCGACTTCTCATCTGGATGTTGAGTCGGAGCGTATTATTCAGACTAATTTGAATAGTATTCTCCAAGGTCGCACTACGTTAATTATTGCTCACCGTTTATCTACTGTGAGAAAAGCTGATGTAATTTTGGTGTTGGATAGGGGGGTGTTAATTGAACAGGGAAATCATGAAGAATTGATGGCGAAACGGGGGCATTATTATTATTTGAATCGTCAACAATTGGCAAGTTAAATGGAAATTCAAAATTCAAAAGTCAAAAGTCAAAAGTAAGAAATGAATTCAAAAGTCAGCAATGAATTCAAAAGTCAAAAGTCAGCAATGAATTCAAAAGTCAAAAGTCAAAAGTCAAAAGTAAGAAATGAATTCAAAAGTTAAAAGTCAAAATTTTGAATTCAAAAGTCAAAAGTAAGAAATGAATTCAAAAGTCAAAAGTCAAAAGTCAAAAGTAAGATTTTAGGGTTTCAAATGAAAAGTCAAAAGTAGTAGGTTGGGTTAAGCGATAGCGCAACCCAACAACTGTAAGTATCTGTTGGATTTCGTTCCTGATGTATCTAATAACTGATAAAAATTATGCCACAACAATTCAACGTAACTGTAGATTCAAACAGTCATAAACCTTTGAAAAGTCAAAAGTCAAAAGTAAGATTTTAGACCAGTAGGTTGGGTTAAGCGACAGCGCAACCCAACAACCGTAAGTGTGTGTTGGGTTTATCCTACGGATCAGCTCCGCTAACGTTCCTCAACCCAACCTACAAAGTTCTCTCCTATTTACATTTAACTGGAACGGGCAAGATGCCCATTCCACAAGACCAAAACTGAACTGATAACTGATAAAAATTATGCCACAACAATTAAACGTAACTGCAGAATCAAACGGTCATCAACCTTTAGAGACTGACTTACTAACACTAGAAAAAAGTTTAAATAATTCCAAAATTTCAGAGCCAGATGTTACGAAACTAGATACAAATACATCTGTTGATGATTGGTCTTTTGCTACTAAAGAATTATTAGATGCTTTACCCCAACGTTGGACGCGAGGATTACTATATCTTTTAATAATATTTGTAGCGATCGCTCTCCCCTGGGGAATGTTTTCTAAAGTAGATGAAACTGGTACTGCTAGAGGACGTTTAGAACCTCAAGGTGGTACTCTTAAACAAGAGTTAAATTTGACATTTACGGCTGCAACAGTATATACACAAACGGCAAAAATTGAGAAAGTTTATGTTAAAGAAGGAGACAAAATTGAAGCTGGAGATATTTTAATAGAATTAGAATCTCGCCCTATTCGCGACCGACTTGCTCAACTTAATATTCAACTGCAAAGTCAACAAAATAGACTCAGTAAAATTGAACAACAAAAAAGTCAATTAGAAACTGAACTTCGTACCCAAGAACGACAAAATCAATCGCAAACATTAGAAAAAGTAGCTCAGGTAGAGCAAGTACGACGCAACTTTCAATCTCTGAATACGACCTACAATTTACAAGAAGAAGAAAAGCTAGCACAAGTTCATCAAGCACAACAAAATCTTGAAGCTCTCAGAAGAACATTAAATTTACAAAGAGAAGAAAAATTAGCTCAAGTTCATCAAGCACAACAAAATCTTGAAGCTCTTAGAAGAACATTAAATTTACAGAGGGAAGAAAAGCTAGCACAAGTTCATCAAGCAGAACAAAATTTAGAAGCTGCTAGGAGAATATTAAATTTACAAAAGGAAGAAAAATTAGCTCAAGTTAATCAAGCAAAACAACAGTTAGACGATAGTAATACTGCTTATAAATTATCAGAAATTCGCTGGCAAAAATCTCTCAGAGAAGTTGAACGTTATCGTAATCTTTGGGAGCAAGGTGCGGTGACAGAAATTCAGGTAGTTGAAAAGGAAAATATAGGAGAAGAAAGACAAAGAATATGGGAACAAAGTCAAGCAGACAGGGAACAAGCAAAATTAAGAATAGAAGAGCAAGAAGGTAGTTATGATCGGGTTATTCATCAAGCAGAAGCAGATATTGAGCAAGCTGAGTTACGTTTAGCAGAGCAAAAAGGTAGTTATGAAAGAATTATTAATCAAGCAGAGGCGGATATTAAACAAGCAGAATTACGTTTAACAGAACAAAAAGGTAGTTATGAAAGAACAATTAATCAAGCAGAAGCAGATATTGAGCAAGCAGAGTTACGTTTAGCAGAACAAAAGAGTAGTTATGAAAGAACAATTAATCAAGCAAAAGCAGATATTGAGCAAGCAGAATTACGTTTAACAGAACAAGAAAATAATTCTCAAACTATTACTCATTCTGGAGATATTGCCATGTCAAAAATCAAAGAGCAGCTTAAGAATATGGATAGTCAAATTATTAGCGCTCAGGGTGAAATTTCTCAGACAAAAAAAGAGATTGATTCTTTAAATTTTGAGTTGGAGCAACGAGTAGTTAGGGCGCAACAAGGAGGTACTATTTTTAATTTGCCCATTGAAGGAGTCGGAGATGTTGTACAACAAGGAGAAATGATTGTGGAAGTATCACCACAAGGTAAAAATCTTTTTTTGAAGGCGCAAATGGCAACTTCAGAAAGTGGTTCATTAAAGAAAGGAATGGAAGTAAAAATGAAATTTGACGCTTATCCTTTTCAGGATTATGGTATAATAGAGGGAACGTTAAAAAAGATTTCTCCTACTTCACAAGTGCAGGAAACTGCTGAGGGGAATATAGCAATTTATGAGTTAGAAATTGAGTTGGATGAGACTTGTATTCCTGCGGCTAATGAGTGTATTGCTTTGCGTCCGGGGGATACGGCAACGGCTGAGGTTGTTGTGCGTCAGCGGCGTCTGATTGATTTTATTCTTGACCCGTTTAAGAAGTTACAAAAAGGAGGTTTAGAGTTGTAGTGGACTGTTTCATCTAAAATGGTGCATTCGGGAGTAGGGGAGGGGGGGAGTAGGGGAGTAGGGGAGTAGGGGAGGGGGGGAGTAGGGGAGTAGGGGAGTGGGGGAGTGGGGGAGTAAACATAAGGATAATACCAATTTGAAAAAAGAATGTTACCAATAGTAAGAGCGAGAAAAAGACNTGTTTCACTGAAGACCACCGACCACAGTCTGCAAACTTATCTTCTCCACAGGCTTAAATTCGCTCTTGACTCAAGCTACTGATTCACATAGTTTTTCAGGTTGATAGCAGCATTCAAATCTCTATCAGCTTCAAAGCCGCATTCACTACACTCATAAGTTCTCAAGTGTAACGGCATTTTCTGTTGATGCCCACAGTTTGAACATATTTGAGAACTTGGATAATATCTATCCGCTATGACTAATTCACTGCCGTACCATTCACTTTTGTATGTAAGTTGACGTTTAAATTCATAAAAACCACAGTCTGCTATGGCACTTGCTAGTTTATGGTTTTTGAGCATTCCACTTACATTGTCATACCTCAATTACTATGGTGCTGTGGTTTTTAGCTAACCATGATGTGAGTTTATGTAATGCATCTGCTCTAATATCAGCTACTTTCTTGTGGAGTTTTGCTAGTTTTTTTACTGCTTTGCGTCTGTTTTTGGAGCCAATAACTTTTTTACTGACTGCACGTTGATGACGAACTAATCTTTTTTTTGCTTGCCTGTAGGCTTTAACATTGGCAAATTTAGTTCCATCGGAACAGGTTGCTAATGTATTTATTCCTATATCTACACCTATAGTTTCTCGGGCTTTTTCTGTTGGACAGGGTTCAAAATTGTATTTAAAACTGATGTACCAACTATCTGCTTTTTTTGTTAGCGAAGCTCCTCTGAAAGAGGCTACGGTGACGTTTTTTACTGGTACTGGAGGTAAGATTTCATAAGTTTTTACTACTCCTATTCTGGGTAATTGTATGTAGTTTCCTTGGAAAATCTTAATACTTCCTTCTAAGTAAAAGCTGTCTTTTCTTCCTTTTTTCTTGAATTTTGGGAATCCACGTTCAGGAATAGTTAGAAAGTTTTTAAATGCTCTGTCTAAATCTCTTAATGCTTGTTGTGGGGCACATTTAGATACCTCATAATACCATGGATTAATTGATTTGACTTCGGCTACTAAACGTTTATGCAAGGTAATTGCGCTTGGGCGTTTTTTAGTTTCTTCGTACTCTTTTATACAAGTTGCTAACCCCCAATTATAAGCATGACGTGCAACTCCTGCGTGTTTGGCAAGTATTGTTTTTTGTTGATTGTTAAGTTTTAACTTGGTCTTGATTGATTTCATTGGAACTGGTAAACCATGAAAAAAAGCATTTGATAAATTAGGAGAATTGAATATACCATAGCAGATAATCAGCAGGTTTTCAAGATTTATTGAGATTTTTCTAACTTTGTCCAATTATTCGGCTTCAGTAGTTAGCCCCCATGGGAATATATCCCATCAAAAGATTCTTGCAGTTCCATTGATAACACATTACCTTCTACTACTTTTACCCGATTTCCCAAACGAGCTTTACCCCGCTCTAACATAGCAGGACTAAAATCTATGCCAGTTATCTCATAGCTGGAATCTAATTCGAGTAGTTTTTCTGCAAGTAATCCCGTTCCTACACCTATTTCGAGCAGTTTTTTCCGACCTTTGAGGATAGAGTCGAGGGACTGAGATTCTTTCGGATAGTCGTAATACCCACTCTCCATAAGTAAGTCATAATACTGGGCAATGTCATCGTATTTATTCATAAGTTGTTTCTCCTTCCTATTTCCAGGCTGTAATGTTATCATTTTTCAATTCCATCAATACCATATCTGCTAGTTCTCCATTAGGCATCGGCCATGATTTATACATGATTTCTCTAACTACAAAATCGAGATTTTTAAACATATTAATTGACCTGTTATTTGATAGCAAAATTACGGCTCCAATTGTTTGAATATGCAATTCCTGGAATGCATAAAGAATTAGTCGTTTTAATGCTAGGGTTCCATAGCCTTTATTTCTGTATTTTTTATCCATAATTGCTATACCAATTTCAGTAGTTAACAAATCCATGTTTAAGCCTTTTAATACTACATATCCAATGGGAAAATTGTCTTTGTTTAGATAAATTCCAAATGGTAGAGGCTGACTTTTGCGAGAATAGGGGAAAGCGTAACTTGAAATTGCCTCTATAAATTCTTCCGTCTCATCAGGATTAAAGAATGTATTCCAACCAAGTAAATCTATTAAACTTTCGTCTTGAGCAAGCTTAATTAAGTGCTTAACATGACTATTTGCCATAGAAGCTAAAAAAAACTTCGATCCTGCTGCTTTATGTTCTTGCTCTAATAATATTCTTTCATTCATAATTCTGTTATAACTTGAATTTAGCCATTCAAAGCTAATGGGTTTGACAACAGAAATTTTCGTAGTCATTAAACTAAAATAGTCGCACATCCGACAAGTATGCCACAAGCTTTCTCCATATCTTCCCGACGACCCAAAGTGCTTAAGCGTAAAAAACCTTCTCCACTCGAACCAAACAATGAACCAGGTACACCAACAATACCTGCTTTCAACAACAGTTGATTAAAAACATCCCAAGAACTCATTCCCTCCACTCCTTTGACCCATATATAGGGATTATTAGTTCCACCAAAACAGGTCAGTCCAAAAGCTTCTAAACCTTCCCTAAGAATTCTAGCATTTTCTAGGTAGTACTTAACAATTTCTTGGCATTCTTGTTGACACTGTTCCGACAAAGCAGCAATTCCCCCTTGTTGTGCTAAATTAGAAGCTCCCCAAAACCGGATAGATTGACTAATTCTAAACATCTCGTTCAACTCTCCTGCTACAGTGCTTTCAATAGTTAGCTCAACAGGAACCACAGACCAACCTAATCTTAATCCAGAAAATCCAGCCGTTTTAGAAAAACTACCAACTTCGATCGCACATTCAGTTGCCCCCTCTATTTCATAAATACTTCTAGGAATGTTCGGATCAGTAATAAAAGCACTATAAACCGCATCAAAAATAATCAGAGACTTATGGTTTCTGGCATAATCCACAAAAGCTTTGAGTTGTTCTTTGCTAGCAACTCCTCCTGTCGGGTTATTAGGAAAACAGAGATAAATTACATCCACTTTTGACTGAGGAACATCTGGCACAAAATTATTTTTATCGTTGCACTCTAGATAAATAATATTATTTCGACCTGCCAACAAATTTGTTTCTAAATATGGGGGGTAAATCGGGTCTTGTAGCGCAATAACATTATCTAGACCAAAGAGTTCTTGAATACCAAAAGTACCTGACTGCGCCCCATCACTAACAAAAATTTCCTCCGGTTTTAGATTAACTCCACGAGGCTTATAGTAGTTGTTGCAGATCGCTTCTCTTAACTTAATATTTCCATCAAGTTCCCCATATCCTGTATAAGTTGATTGATGACCAAGCTTTGTAGCAGCATCAACTAAAGCTTCAACAACTTTTGATGGTATAGGATGAGTTGTATCACCCCACGCCATCATGTATATTTCTTTTTGGGGATTGGATGCTTGATGATCTTCAACCGTCTTAATTAGCTTGTTTTTAATCATATCGGCGAAGGTATCAGAAGCAAACAATTGACTCAGATTTGGATTTGTTGTAGTCATATTTAGGATTTTGGTTATGTTTTCAATACTTATAATTTATGAAGCTGAAAATCTGGAACTATTGGTTACGGAGCTCAAGGCAAGTATACCAGATATCGATATCCAATTCTGGCCAGAAGTAGAGAACCCAGAGAAAATAGAAGCCATATTAACATGGAAACCTCCTCTAGGAATAATGGAAAAATTTCCGAACCTCAAAGGAATTATTTCCCTGGGAGCGGGAGTAGAACAGATTTTAAGAGACCCCCATCTTCCCCAAAATGTACCCATTGTTCGTATTGTTGAACCTTGTCTGACATCAAGAATGACTGAATACATATTGTTAGCTGTTCTTCGTTTTCACAGACAAGCATTTCAATATCAAACATTTCAAAAAGCACGAAATTGGGAACCTTTACCTCTACCAGAAACCAGTTCCTGTAATATAGGAATTTTGGGTCTTGGTGTTCTTGGAACAGATGCTGCTGTGAAACTCAAGACTCTTGGTTTCCCGATTCGGGGTTGGAGTCGGACACCAAAGAACATTGATGGTATAGAGTGTTTTCATGGACCAGACCAGTTAAAACTTTGCTTGAGTAAATGTCGAGTGCTAGTGTGTTTACTTCCCTTAACCCCAGAAACAGAAGGGATTCTTAATGGTGAAACATTTTCAGCCATGCCTAAAGGAAGTTATTTGATTAATGTTGCACGGGGGCAACACTTAGTAGAAACCGATTTATTAGAAGCATTAGATTCAGGTCAACTTTCAGGCGCTTGTCTAGATGTTTTCTCTAGGGAACCTTTGCCAGAAAGTCATCCATTTTGGTCACACCCTCAAATTACAATCACACCCCATGTAGCAACTCAAACTGATTCTGAATATTGGACAAAACCGATTATAGATGCTATTTTTTGCCTTCGTGATGGTCTTCCTGTGAAGAATGTCGTGAATTGTGAACAAGGTTACTAAGGTTTCCATTCAATAAAGACTACTACTGACGATATGAGGAATCGAGGCGATCGAGCAAACGGCGATTTGCTTCCCATACCCTTGCAACCTCCTGGTTATGGAAGCTTGGTTCCTCAAACTGGCGGGCGGTATGTTCACAAATGTCAGGTGCTGGTATAATGGTTTTGGCTCCACTACTTAGGACGTTGACCTGGATCTGGCACGCTTGATTCAGATAATACATATAGTAAAATGCTTCGGCGACGGTTCGCCCCACAGTTAAAAGTCCGTGGTTACGCAGGATTAAACATTTCTTTTCCCCCAGGGATGCAACAATTCGCTCGCGCTCATCAAGGTCTAGTGATATGCCCTCATAATCATGGTAGGCAACACGATTATAGAATTCCATTGATGCTTGGTTAAGTGGCAACAAACCTTCTTCCATAGCAGCAACTGCCATACCACTAATAGTATGACTGTGGGCGATCGCATGAGCATTAGGACAACCTAAATGAATAGCGCTATGGATGGTAAATCCGGCCGGATTTACCTCAGCATCTGTAGCATCAATTTTGTTGCCATTGATATCAACTCGCACTAAATTTGATGCACATATCTCATCGAAAAGCAGACCATGGGGATTAAGAAGGAATATAGCTGGTTCCTCCTGAATGCGCACAGAAATATGGCTGTAGATCATATCCGTCATACCGTAGTGGTGAATCAAGCGGTATGCAGCAGCAAGGTCTTCGCGCAAGTTCTGTTCATCCTGGGAGTAGGACTTGGTTGCAGTTTCCCTAGTTTTTGTAATGCTCATACTTGTATTCATAGTTAAACCAATGTTAATTAGGGCTTACAGATCTAATTTAAAATCATTGACAGATTTTACTAATAGACATCTCCAGAAAAGAGGGAACAGGGAACAGGGAACAGGGGAAACCCACCCCTAACCCCTCCCAGGAGGGGACTAATTGATAATTTATGGGTAAGAATTGATTTTATTTTTGATTTTTGGAGATGTCTAATGGATAATGGATAATTGATAATTGATAATTAATCGAATCTAGCTTTAAAGCCTCTTTATTTTAAGGAGAAGAAAGAAATACAGCATATTTCGGGCAAATGAGCTACAGGGTAAATGATGAAAATATTGTAGTGCGGGCATCTTGCCCGCGATGAGTGTACCTCATAACAACGGAAAGCGCTGTAAGATTTCCTTATATTCAATTCCGTAACGGTTTTAACCAGAGGTAATTATCCATTATTCATTATCCATTATCCATTATCAATTAATGAAGACTACTTCTTCTATAACTCCCATTCATCCTGACTCCTGACTTCCCCTCCTGGGAGGGGGAGGGGCGAGGGGTGGGTTGACTCCTACCCTTACCAAAAGACTTCCATAAGCAGACCCTAATTAGGGCTTGCTGATTAAATCTAAAAGCATTTACAAATAAAGGTAAGTGCCTTTTTAGGTCTGAAATACCTTGGTTTTCAGCTCTTCATGCTCAAAAAGTTAGCATTTTTGCTGCTGAGTTGGGCAAAAAAATTCTCCCCTACTCCCCTACTCCCCTACTCCCCTACTCCCCCGCTCCCCTACTCCTGAAGAAAGACTTCCATAAGCAAACCCTAATTAGCATTAAATGAAATCAGCAAAATCTCTTCAGGAAAGTAATAGACAGAGTTTCTCATCAATGAGCTTAGGTATCTCTCCATCTCTGGATGAGACAGTAATTCTTCCAAGGTAATCTCGTGTGATTCAGATAACTGCTCTGTTTCCTTATCCTTGTTAAAGCAGTTAACTGTTGCCTCGTGTTTGATGTAATGCTCTAAACCTGCATGGTCATCTGCTTTGATTGGCTCTTCATAGAATACCCTATGGACTTGATGCTGAATCCCACATTCATCCATAATCTCTATGACATCTTCAGCGGAGGTAAATCCTTCCCCTTTTCCCTCTTTAAAAATTTGCAGATATTGCTCGTAGAAATCGACGTAAAAAGATTTACGAGTAGCCAAAGCAATAAATCCAATTCCCGTATCCTTCAGCAAACTAGCACACTTTTTCAATACAGATGGCAAATCCTGGCGTGGAATCATATAAAAGCCGTGCATCGACCACAATAAGTCGTAAGCATTTTTTTCCAGATTAGCCGATTGAATTGTATTAACATATTGGTTCCCTCGCTGTAAGGGAAGATGTATTTTCTGACTAGCTTGAGCAATTGAACTCCCAGAAGGATCTAAGCAATCGTAGACAATATTGCCAATTTTTTCATCAAGTTGGATGTAGTGACTAAAAGCTTGCAACCAGCGCCCTGTCCCACAGGCAACATCCAGTAATCTCAGAGATGAATTTTCGCCTTGATGATATTGTGAGAAAAAGGTACTCAACCAGTCAAAACGCTGCGCCAATTGCCAATAATCAATTACTGGATCTTTGTCTTCTGGACTTCTTTGTTGAACAGTAACACTAGGAACTGGCAATACAAAAACCCCTATCGGTTCATTTATAAAAGCTTTCCCACTGTCCTCAATCTCAGCCAATCTCCAAAATCCCTGGAGAATTTTGAAAAATTTGGTTTCCTGAAGTTGGCGTAAATCGCATTCCATACAAAAGGACATAATTTTAACGCCAGTTTCCAACCCTTGGAGACATTCAGTCACATCCAAGCGAGCATCAACATGGTGATACTGATGCGGATGAGATTGAGTATCCAGTAAATTTCTAATGTCCTCTGCTGTAAACATCTCGTTTTGGTTCCCTTTTGCTTCCAGCATAAACTCACGCTGAATTTGAGGAATACCTGTAGCTGTTTGGTGAACAATCACCACCCGTCCGCCTTCCTTCGTTTGCTTTAAAGCTCTCTGAATTGCTTCGTAAGGCTTGTCAAAGTAATATAAAACATGGGTCAACAGCACTAAATCGTACTTCTGTTCCTTTTCAAACCTATCGGGTTCAAAATACTCATCACGCACGGATACTTCTACATTTGGGCCTAAAGATACCCGATCGAGCCGTTCTAGAAAGCGTCTGCTATGGATAGGGTTGGGTTCAAGTGCTACATATTTTAACTGTTTCCACTGTGGGTTAAGTCTGGGAATCAGACTCTGTATAATTTCGATATCAATATCGCCTTCACCACTACCAATACTGAGTACCGAGAAGGTATCGTCTTTCTGTGAGGGTGAATAACTCCCCTCCAGTAATTCTGTGACATTATTGCGGAACCACTCAATGGCAGCAACTGTCATCGTCGAAGCTGCCTTGCGTAACTCATAACTCTCAGCGTAAAACTCATCATCCAGTGGTGGAGCGACAAATTTTTGATGGTGTGGCGACTGACGATCTATGTCAGAAGATTTCAAGTTCTCTGGAAATTTGTATTGAGTTTTCATTTTAAAAATCAGGTAAGGATTGAGAATTTCGCTAATTTTGTCCTTCAAGTCAGTCATATCATGTCCGGTTGAATAATTAGACAATGGTTGTCCGAAGGCAGGAGGCAGGAGGCAGGAGGCAGAAGGTTTTCTCAAGAGTGTCACCTTTATTTTATACACGCTCCGATGCTACCGGACATGATATTATAGCGCTGTGCGCAGGTAACAGGCAACAGGCAACAGCTCATCTGGGGGAGGGTTAGTAAATTAGGGTATGATATTAATCTTAATTAGGGTTTGCTGAATAAAGTATGAGTGGTAGGGGTAGGAGTCAGAATTCAGAATCCATAATTCAGGAGGAATGGGAATTATAGAAGAAGTAGTCAGAAAAATCGTCCCAAGATTGCTCTGCCATAATCGTCCCAAAATACTAGCTTTTTGAGACCCCTAGACCGAAAATATGCGCACTTTTTTCGACCAAAAAAGGCTGAAACCAATATCAGTCAATGCTTTAATATTTAATCAGCAAGCCCTAATTATTTAGGAGTCAGGAGGGAAGAAAGAAGAAGAAAGAGTAGCAGAAGGAGAAAGTTTTTTGTTCGCGTTCTTATCAGGACAAGATATAGCGCTGTGCGCAGGCAACAGGCAACAGCTTATCTGGGGGAATAAAAAACCTATAATATAACATTTTTAGCTATTGGACACCTCCTGTAATTTGTAAATATGCCAGCGCACATTGCTATATAATACCTCAAATCAACAACGCTACAGGGGGAATAAAAAGCAATATAAGATTTTAGCTATTGGACACCTCCTGTAATTTGTAAATAGGGTTTACTGAAAAAGTCTTTTAGTAGGGGTAGGAGACAGGAGACAACCCACACCTCGCCCCTCCCCCTCCCAACCCACCCCTAGCCCCTCCCAGGAGGGGAGGGGAAAACAGGAGACAGGAGAAATGGTTCGGGAGCGAGGAGGTAGAAGTAAGAATTGTCCCAAGATTGTTCTGCCCAAATCTTGACCAAAATCCTAAATTTTTGAACCATTACCACTTAAAACCTCACACTTTTTGATACTTAAAAAGGCTAAAACCTTTATCTATAAAGACTTTTAGATTTAATCAACAAGCCCTAAATATGCCAGCGCACATTGCTATATCATTGAAAATTGGTTTTTCCAACCCACAGAAACGTTCCATTGAACATCCGTTCTTAGAAACCTACGATTATCTATATAAATCTATGATTTTCTCTAAATAATCTGTTCTATTCTTGCTTCTACCTGGTAACGTCGGCGCTATCCAGTCCACAAGCTGTCACGGTCGAATTGACCGCCATAGCTAGATTTAATGCTGCATTTCCTACGGAATGCTACGCAAACAAATCTCGTTCGCGCTAGCGTTGCGGAGCAATCGCAACTAAAATTGCAGTGTTCGCAATAGAAAACGCGCTCTGATAAAGACAGAGACTCGCGATTCAGTTCCACTTAGCGGAATGATACAAAAAAATAGTGGAGCAGACAAGGTTACCTACCCCACTATAACTAAATTAATTTAGCAATGAATTAGTATCTTCTTTGATTAGGCTTGTGTACGATGAAGCTCAATACTTGACATTGCTTCACGTTATCAAAACCCATTACACGAATAAAGCAATCAGGATTTTCACTACGGCAAGCATCAATTTCCATCAAAACTTCTTCAACTGTTTTGGCATGGAATATAGGTAACTTCCACAAAGTCCAGTAGTGCATTTCTGGTGCAGAAGACTCGCTGAATTCTACACCAGGGATGAAACCTTGCTCTAGAATATACCCAATCTGCTTGCGAGTTTGCATATCTGTCAGAGGAGGCAAATAGGAAAGGGTTTCAAAACGACGCTCTTTTGGTAATGTTCTCATTGATTTTTTGACTGTTTAATAAATGTGCTAGGAAGCTGAATTTTAAATCAATCAAGATTTTAGACCTCAGCCCCCGGTCTCTCCGTGGAGGGAATTTTTAACCGCAAATTTTCGTGGCTAATCTGTTTGTTGCTCTGGATCTAAACTAGGGTCTGCTATTTCCAGTTGCGTTATCTTCTCAAGATACCGACGGCGATGTTCCATATTATCTTTCTGAATACCACTGCGAACCATCTCTGGTAAATACTCAGTCACTTCCTCTGCTAAATGCTCTCGAACGGTCATCACTCTAAATGCTAATTCTTTATTTTCCTGGAGCAACTCTTGTAGGTAAGCTTCTCCATCTTGAATTTTGCCTGTTGAGGAAAAACCACTTAACCAAATTGCTAAGGGAGGGTTCGTCTCTCGTAACTGAGCAGTTACAGTCCGCACAGCTTGATAGGTCAGGTAGCTCGTCAGTACCTTTGCAGTATCTTTCGCAACTTTTTTAATATCCATTTTTGACCCCAGCCTGAATATTCTTGTTAGACTTTAGATTTTAGATTGAGGATCGATCTAATCCTTTAGCAGACAAGTTTGACATATCTATCTCATAATTGCCATCTAAAATCTAAAATCCCACATCTCAAAGATAGACTTAGAGGGTATCCATTGCCTCGAACTCGAACTTGATTTCTTTCCATAGTTCGCAAGCAACGGCCAAGTCAGGAGACCACTTAGCAGCTTCACGAATTACATCGCCACCTTCTTTGAAGAGGTTACGACCTTCGTTACGAGCTTGGATACAAGCTTCTAGAGCTACACGGTTAGCTGTTGCACCAGGAGCATTACCCCAAGGGTGACCCAAAGTACCACCACCGAACTGTAGGCAGGAATCATCACCAAAGATTTCAACCAAAGCTGGCATATGCCAAACGTGAATACCACCAGAAGCAACTGGCATTACACCAGGCATGGACGCCCAATCTTGAGTAAAGTAAATACCACGTTCGCGGTCTTGCTCGATGTGGTCTTCCCGCATTAGGTCAACAAAGCCCATAGTGATACCTTTTTCACCTTCGAGCTTACCAACAACTGTACCAGAGTGTAGGTGGTCTCCACCAGACATTCTCAAGCACTTAGCCAAAACGCGGAAGTGAATACCATGAGCTTTCTGACGGTCAATTACAGCGTGCATTGCCCGGTGGATGTGTAATAACACACCGTTACGACGACACCATTTGGCCAAAGTTGTATTTGCAGTAAAACCACCAGTTAGGTAGTCGTGCATGATGATTGGAGTGCCAATTTCCTTAGCAAACTCAGCACGCTCCATCATTTGTTCAACGGTGGGGGCAGTTACGTTGAGGTAGTGGCCCTTAATTTCACCAGTTTCAGCTTGGGCCTTTTCAATAGCTTCTTGAACAAACAGGAAGCGATCGCGCCAACGCATGAAAGGCTGAGAGTTAATATTTTCGTCATCCTTTGTGAAGTCCAAACCACCGCGCAAGCATTCATATACTGCTCTACCGTAGTTCTTAGCAGATAGACCCAACTTAGGCTTAATAGTACAACCTAATAGAGGACGACCATACTTGTTTAATTTGTCACGCTCTACAGTAATACCATGAGGAGGACCTTCAAAAGTCTTGAGATAAGCTACAGGAATCCGCATATCTTCCAGACGTAGCGCTCGTAATGCTTTAAAACCAAATACGTTACCTACAATAGAGGTCAACATATTAGTTACAGAACCTTCCTCAAACAAATCTAGAGGATAGGCCACATAGCAAATGTATTGATTATCTTCACCGGGAACTGATTCAATATCATAGCAACGACCTTTGTAGCGATCGAGGTCAGTCAACAAGTCAGTCCATACTGTTGTCCAAGTACCAGTAGAAGATTCAGCAGCTACCGCAGCACCAGCTTCTTCTGGAGGAACTCCAGGCTGAGGAGTCATCCGGAAGGCTGCCAGAACATCTGTATCTTTTGGTATGTAATCAGGGGTGTAATAAGTTAGTTTATAGTCTTTTACTCCAGCCTGATACCCAGACTTAGACTGACTTTGTGTTTTAGCGTAACTCATATATTCTTTCCTAAGAATCTTTTCACTTCTTTCTGCTATTCAGCATACTTTTTTAGATAATATCAAGAATTAGAACTTTTCCACTTTAAAGATTATTTTTTTATTAATAATTTTTTTTAATCTGTTTGTTACATTTGTTAACTTTATCGCCATAATAATCAAAAATAAATCAAGTGAATAATTACTTATTGACAAAAAAACACAGATATGCAATGTAAAAACAACCTTAATTATTCAAGATTAAATATTGAACAAGTACAAGGGATCGTCATTTTAGTTATCAGTTATCAGTTATCAGTTATCAGTAAAAAAATGATAGATTCACTAAAAATGCAAGGTTATAGTAGCTAACCGATCGGGAAAAATTTGACTCTAATTTTATGTAGAAATTATTGCTATTATCAAGATAACATAATTACTTTTTCTAGAAAAAATAAGCATTTAAGACAAGAAAAAATCGGTAAATTAATTTTGATAGAGCGCTCATTATTAAGCACCTTTCTATTTAGAACTACTACCACAGTCTGACTCAAGCAATCTACATTTAACTTGCATTTTTGTCCGCAAAGTCAAGAATAATTAGGTCTAATTATTCTTGACTTTTAATAAATTTGTTTCGCACTATTACCTGTTGCCTATTATTTGTAGTGAAAATATAATTAAATTTCCTGGTTGTGGTGCATAGTAATGGTACAGACAGTGTGGGGAGATGAGGAGCGTATCAGTGCAGTGCGAGCGTCTCGCTCGCGAGTGGGGAGTGTGGAGAGAAATTAAGAAATATATATCTTCAGCGTTAAAGTCCTACGTTGTACATATTCTTGGACAATTGCTTTAAGGCTTTAAAATCCTGGCTAGACAGATTTCTAATTTTGTTCTTT
Organism: Okeania sp. SIO3B5; assembly: GCF_010692555.1. Lineage (GTDB taxonomy): Bacteria > Cyanobacteriota > Cyanobacteriia > Cyanobacteriales > Microcoleaceae > Okeania. The sequence continues at coordinate 67,328 of NZ_JAAHHG010000006.1, forward strand.
TGGGTCAGATACATAATTAATTTTCGCACCTATAATACATCTAATAGCGAAAATCACGCTGAAATGCCAACTTGACTACGCTTTATTGCCAATCGAGTCGTTTCCATCCACAGCTTAAAAGACTGTAGTTTCCCACTTATCGAAAGTTTATGATGACTGTACATCAGTCTGTTTTATCAAAAGTCCACTGTATCAATCCCCATTGTCTAAGTCCAATCCAGGCATGGGGAAATAACTTTTGTCAAAGTTGTGGAACCCCACTACTAATTAACGATCGCTACATTCCCCTGCGAAAATTAAGCGCTGGTGGATTTGCGAAAATCTACATTGTTTGGGACCAAGAAACTCAAACCGAACGTATTCTGAAAGTATTATTAGAAAGCTCTCCCAAAGCACTCGAACTATTCGACCAAGAGGCGTGGGTGCTAGCCAATATGCGTCATTCAGGTATTCCTAGAGTAGAAACAGGAGACTATTTTCATCTACGCAAGCGAAATAGTCAGCCAGCAATTGGCCACTCTAGCCAATGGTTTCTCCCATGCCTAGTCATGGAAAAAATTGATGGTTGTACCCTAGAAGAAATTCTGGAACAATATCCCCAAGGATGTCCAGATTTCTATGTAATCAATTGGCTTTCCCAAGCGGTAGAAATTTTATGGGAATTACACCGCCGGAAAATTATTCACAGGGACATAAAGCCTTCTAATTTAATGTTGCGGGAAATCCAACCTTCAACTTTGACAAAATCTTCTTTATCCTATTCTTTTCATCATCAACGAAAAAAAAGAGGTCAACTGGTCATAATTGACTTCGGAGGGGTGAAACAAATTAGTAGTTATAGAATCCAACCTAGAGAAACTTTAGCAAAACGCAGCACAACCAGATTAGTTTCTCCTGGATATAGCCCTCCAGAACAAATTAATGGAAGTGAAATAGGCCCTTTTACAGATTTTTATGCTTTGGGCCGTACTTGCATTCATTTACTAACTGGTCAATATCCAGCAGAATTGGAAGACCCCTCAACAGGTAAGCTAAAGTGGCGTCAACTTAAGCCTGTTCATCCAGCTTTGGCTAATTTACTTGATGATATGGTGAGCTTAGATGTTACCCAACGACCAGCAACAGCAGCAGAAGTGCAAGTCCGTTTAGCTAAAATTTATCGACGGCAAAAGAGGTCTCTGAGAATATATTCCTTAGCTACATTAGCTACAACTGTTAAAAATTCATTAATAGCTCAGTTGAAAAATCTCAGTGAGAATATTAATAGGTTATTTTTTACCCTGTCTAAAATTTTTAATCAAATAGTTTCAGGTTGTGTAGATACAATTTGGGAAATGGTACTGGGGGCAATTGGGGGGAGTATTGGGGCAACATTCGGATTAATTTTTGCTTATTGGTCAGGAATAGGCGATCGCCTCGCTAGTATATTTACGAATCTAATTTTTCTTGTGTGGGATGTTCCCCTAAATATTGGTCCGGAAATACTTGTCTTTGGTTTGGCAGGTTTGGGAACGGGAGTTGGTTTAACAGATGTGGGAGGTTTAGGTCAACGTCGTCGTTATGGGTGGGCTGCATTTATGGGAATTATTGGTTACATTTTGGGTGGGTTATGTTGGCAATTTTCCCAAGTTGGCAGTAGCGTCTACACGACAAAAGAAGATTTAATTATCCTAGAAATTATGGGTAAGTTATCTGTGGGGGTAGCTACTGGTGTTGTTACTCTAGGACTGGGTTTAAGAAAGCATAATTTTATTTATGCTTTGATAGTTGGTAGTTTGACAGCGATAGTTTTTTTTGGTTTAGAGCAATTTAATATTGTTCCAGAGTTATTTTTACAGTTTACTGCAATGAATCACAGTCAACCTAATTTATTAGAATTTTTTGCGAGTATAACTTTTTTCAGTTTGTTAGGTTGCATTGGTGGTTTTTGTTTGGGTGTGAGTCATTATGCGATCGTTCCTATTTTACGGTGGTTGGGTTTACGATAAGGTAAGCATTTCCTCCGGAATGCTGCGCAAACAGCATTCAGCCATCAGCTATTGTTTTTGTGGAATGGGCATCTTGCCCGTTCCCTGTTTGCCTAGCTTGATAGAATCCCAAACTCTGGTTCTAAAGTAAATAAGTCAGTTAACGGGTATAATTATGAATATAAAAGTAGTATTAGAACCAAGTGAAGAAGGTGGATATACCGTTGACGTTCCATCACTTCCCGGTTGTATTAGTGAAGGAGAAACTATTGAGGAGGCACTGACTAATATTCAATGAAGCTATAGAACTTTACCTTGAACCAATTGAAAAAATAGAGCGATAATGCTCCGAACCACTAGCGCTCACGCTCTTGTTTGATAGTTGAGAAATGGGGAGCGATCGCTCCTGTCATCTTTATGCTAATTGAAGAGTTTGTTCTATATTTTTAGGTTGTGGAAGGCTTTTACCTTCTTGCCGATATTCTTCAACTAACAGCTCTAATACTTCGCAAGCATTTTGTATTGCTTCTTCATAAGAATTTCCGTGGGTATGAAATTTTTGAGAAGGAAATTCTGGTAAATGAACCAGATAACAGTTATCCTCATCCGACCAAAAAATGACGACTGTATAGGGTAATTTCATTCTTCTGACTCCTGTTGTTCGATGGTTTTTAACATTTCCAATTTGCGATTAACTTCTTTTTCTATCTACTCCCTCTTTTCTGGAGATGTCTAATGAGGTTCAAACTTTAGATTTGATAGAAAATCCGACAGTTGCAAATTGTTTTATGATAATAGTCGTTAGTGCAACATTTAACCTACTCAAAGCTATTCACCTTGAATCTGTATAGCATCACCAGTTAAAGTGATGGCTGTTGCCGGCAAAGCTCGTAGCATAATATTACGAGCGCCGTTCCAATCCCGGTGTGCAGTATATCCGCACTGCGGACATTGAAACTTTTTATTTCCACCTAATTGCTTGTGAACATGACCGCATTCAGGACAAGTTTTTGAAGTATAGGATTCATTACACAATACTAATAAAACATTATGTCTATTAGCCATCTGGATTAAATGCTGCTGAAACTTGTAATGGCTCCATGAGAGCATATTTCGAGCCGTCCGTTTATTTAGTTTGCGGCCAGACTTGACTACCATGGAAGATGTAGAAAAAGTAGGCAAAAAGATAACTTTGTATTCTTTTACTAAAAACTGTGCAACTTTCCATACGCAAATCCTTAACTAGACTTTGAATTTTTTCCCTAATGCGATAACTTGCTTTACGCATTGCTCGTCGTTGACGTTTAGCCACGCTTAAGTCAATGCGACTCATTAAATTATCTAAATGGGAACACAACCTTTGAATTTTTCCCATATCTCTATTGCCAAATTCCACAATTTTTTCCCCATCATATCCAGTGATAAAAGTACGCACTCCAGGGTCTCAATTCTTATCAAGGTGGTACAATGTTTGTCAAAGGTATAAAACGATGAAACAGTCCAGTAGTGGCGTGTCAAGCTGAAAATGTGTATTAAATTTTTGAGTATAATTCTTGCCCTGACTAAGGTTTGGAGAATTTTCCTAAAACACTATTTCAAGCTTGACACGCCACTACAGAGACTATAATTTTCTGTAAATATCTTCAGAATTAGCATTCAAATAAGGACGCTGCAAATCAATCCCCAATACAGAAAACTGTTCCAAAATCGCCTTCATTTTGCCCTCGGTGGAATTATCTCCCTGTTGCCAAGCTGTCAATAATCCATTTGCTATAATCTGACACCTATTCATACCAAAACTTTCCTGACTAGCAAATTTTTTGTCTGGTTCTTCAGCTAATCCCAAACCCGGTGCCAACTCCATTGTAAATAAAGGTATTTCTGATTGAAAATAGGATTTATTCTCCCCATAAATATCCGACAAAACCTGCCTTACCAACTCATAATTACCTTTATCAAAATAAAGCACACCAGAATCGTAGCGTTTATAATCAGCAGGATTATACAACACTTTAAAACTGAAAGGAACAGCAACCTGATTTAATTTCTCTGTCAAGCTACCCATGACTGCTACTGCACCTTCAGGGGTAACATTAAAATAAACTCGCACCGTTCCAGATTGACTTTCTGAGTCTACGTTACTCTGAGTACCCAAATTGCTAACTGCCATATAGAAACCACTTTGCACCAAATTCTTAGGCATCCGAATTGCTACCGAATCCCCCATAACAGCATCTTTCTCAGATTCTTGAAGATGCTTGTCCCGTTGAATATGCAGTCGCAAACCATTCTTAGTGACAGCTAAAGTACCATCGGTTTCTTCTCTCAACACCAACCAAGCAGAATCAAAATACCCCTTTCCCCTATTACTTTCATCTAACTGAAGATAAAACTCCATCTCTACTCCAAGAAAAGTATTATTCTCCAAATCTAATGGGCGATCATTTTCTTCACTATCCAATGCTAGGGAAGTTTGCATCGAACCATTGTAGTAGATACCATAGAGAAAACTACGCAATTGTAGACTCAGATATTTATCCCGCATTTGTTTTGGCAAAGCTTGAAAACGGGCAACTACCTCAGCAGGCAAATCTAAAGGTTTATACTCAGGATGACGAATAGAAAAATCAGAGGAAATTTCTACTTTCTCAACAATGTCTGATAAAACTTCTTTTAATCGCCCAGTTATTTCAGCGGCGAAGTGATGGGATGGAAACTCAAGTAATTGCATAATTTTTAAACCTCTTCAAGAATTTAGAATTTAGAATTTAGAATTTAGAATTACCTCTCCTTTAAAACGGATAGGATTCACTCAAAGGAAAATTTTTCTTTTTATCCTCTTAAAAGAGGAGGCTTTCAACCACAAATTTTCGGTAAAATTTTTTCAGGAAGGAAGAAGGAAGAAGGAAGAAGGAAACAGAAATAAGTATGATTGTAGTGGACTGATACTTACGCAATGGTGCGTTACAACGGATTGCTGAGTCCTTTTCATACTCTGAGTTTAAGCCGTATAACGCACCCTACTGGACTTTTTCATCTAAAATGGTGCGTTACATTAATTGGGGGGCGGGTTTATCTAACTTTAGGTGAAAGCTCGTTAATTTAACGGGGAAACCCGCCCCTACCCCATGCACCATTTAAGGTGTGGAGCGTCTACTACTACTGACTCCTGACTCCTGACTCCTGACTCCTTCTTCAATACCAGCACCAAAAATTGTAGACATTGATGAGTCTGGGCGACATAATAATGCTTTGGCAACCTGAAGCATGGCAATACCTGTATTATTAAAAGTCTTTTGATATTGAACCATTGACAAGATTCCTGTCATTAAACCCCAACCTGCAAACTGTACTACTTGTCTCAAAAAATCAGGACGATATTCCACAATTTCTGGGAAAGTGTCAAAATAAGCTAGAGCTAAAGCAGCAATAGAAGGTTGAAGTAATTCCAGGGGTGTGGTGGCAAATTTGAGAGATTCTTCTATAGTCAGAGAATTACTAATCACCAAACTACCCAACCAAATTTGCAGATAGCTGCTGATCGTCGTTCCCAAATCAAAAGCAGGATCTCCCCAACTAGATCTTTCCCAATCAATCAACCGCACAATATTTTCACTAGAATTTTCCCACTCTTGAGCAACGAGAATATTATTTAGTTTCATGTCATTGTGAGTTAGACAAGTGGGAGATAAAGTCTCGCGAAGTTGAGCGATCGCTTGCCCCAAACTGTCATATCGTTGATAAAGAGCAAAAAATTTCAATCCATCTACAGGAGCGATACCAAAAATTTCTGGCCCTATCCTTTCGAGACTCTCCACCAAAAGTGGTGAGACTTCAGGTTTGGCACGAACAACTTCACTAGCAAAGAACTCTCGATAATTTTCTCTATTCCAAGTATCTCTATGAATAGTAGCCATAAAACTACCGATTTGAGCAGCAACTTTTGTCGGGAAGTTGTTTTCCTTGGAATATAAATCGCTTAAATCTCGATAATTATCCAGGTAAGTTGAGACTACAATAGACTTTTCAGGATCGTGAAGTAGCAATTCTGGCAGAAAGCTGCGCCAATGTTCGAGTTCGGGAAATGTCTGTAAAAATTTTTGGATTCGCCATTCTCCAAACAACTCACCAGCAGTTTTTCCTTGAGAATTATATTGTTCTTGTTTAACCAGAAGTTTTCGATTATCTGGCAAAGTCACCAATAAATTGAAATTTTTAGCACTAATTCGTTCAATATTACTCTGAGGTGTCTGGGAGGGATATTGCTCCGCTTCCTGTAGTGAATCGCATAAACCATTTTCTACTAAATAGTCATAGACATTTCGAGAGTTTAAAATAAATTTCATTTAAACTAGCCTCTAATTAAGTTATAAATTATCAGTCAGTATCTACCTACTTAATACTGTCAAAATTTTACTGAACTGACAAGCATTTTAATTAAATAAAACAGATATAACTAACACAATTATGTCTTTAAGTTCGAGTGAGGGCAAATGGCATTCTCCCCTAAATATGGCGTTTTAAAGGTTAATTTCGTCAGTCCTGACTATATTCCTATTTGGGTGCATCTCAATGCGTGAATAAAGCCAAAAAATTATCGCTTTTAGGGAACAGGGAACACCGGAGCTGGGAACAGGGAATATATATAGAACCCATTTGAGATCTATATAATTATGGTAGTCAAGTTTTTTCGCGCATCAATTTTGGGGAAAAATCTGAAGAAGGAGTGTTGAATTTTGTGTATTATTTCTCCCCACATCTTCCCTTTTCCCTCTTCCCTACTGTCTCCTGTCTCCTGTCTCCTGACTCCTTGCTAAATTTATGAAGATACCAAATGGGTTCTATATAGTAAAAAAAGTATTTTTGCAAATATGAGATGCACCCTCCTATTTTTTATAAAATCGCTAGTATTTTGAGATCAAAAAAAGACATAACTGCTAAAATTATGTCTTTTTGAGCGATCGCCCATATTCTGACATAACTGCTAAAATTATGTCTTTTTTTTTAGCTATTGCTGATGTTGAAAAGTAAGCATTCAGCCGTCAGCTATCAGCTATTGCACCGAATAATTAATAATGAATAATTAATAATGAATAATTAAGAGTTGATAGTTAATAATTATTCATTCAACAATTCACGCCTTGAAGCCTCCCCTTTTAATGGAATAAAATCAAAAAAAAATCCTTTTAGTCAATCCTCTTCTTTTAAGAAGAGGTAATTATTAATTATTAATTGTTAATTGTTAATTGCTGAAAAATCAATACTTTTGACTTTTGACTTCCGCATAGCGGTACTATTCCGAAAATAAAAGATAATAGCTATCAGTAAAATTCTGGTCTGGTTCATTAATTGATAATGGATAATGGATAATTGATAATTACCTCTGGTTAAAACCGCTACGGAATTGAATATAAGGAGATATTATTTCTTTTTTTTCCCCTTAAAAGGGGAGGCTTTAAACCAGAATTATTTAATTATTAATTATTAATTATTAATTATTAATTATTAAGCGCATTGTTACAGAGAAATGGTATGAGTCTACTTCGGAGCTGTTATACAAAAGTCAATACCTCCTTGCCCACCTGGTTTTCTATGAAAACAAAGCCACTTGCCCTGCTCGTAGTGGAATTTTAGATAACGAGTACCCCTACCATAAATATCTCCGTTGGAACGGGCATGAAGTATATCTGCGTATTCACCTGACTGTGTTGAGACAAGGGTAATTAATGTCTTGTCAGTATCAGGCCAAGTAATTAGGAATTGTGACCCTCCTTTTTTCTGCATATCACAAATCTGGTACACTTTATTCTTGCCAATATAACACTGTATTGGAGAAGCATTAACTATTTGAGGAAAGAGACTTAAAGCTGTAGTAATAATAGAAAGAATAAGCTGTTTTGTTTTCATCAAAACCTCACAAAATTTGCTTAAATAACTTCACAACTTAATTATAATGTATCCCCTCAGTAAATTGGGGTAAAAAGAGAAAAAGTAGAGCTAGTGGATTGTAGGTTGGGTTAACGGAGGAAACCCAACAACAACAAATACAACAACAACAAATATAAGTACCTGGACATAATTAATTGTGCATTTTCGATGACTCTGTTATAGAGGCATCAAAGGATTAACAATAAATTTGTATACAAATAATTTTGTCTACTTACTTAGGTATCTGTTGGGTTGCGCTGTCCCTTAACCCAACCTACGTCTATTCCGAAAATAAACTATCTAATTCACAATAATCCGGTAAAGTTGTATCAATAATTCGACCATTTCTTAATACTACTCTGTCATGTTGAGGTCGTGATAAAAGTTCGCTAAAATTCCGCCCTTTAAACAGAATTAAATCCGCAGGTAATCCAACTTTAATTCTGCCAATATTAGGTAAACCAATTAAATCCGCAGGAGTCTTAGTAACAGTACAAGGCCAGTCTCCATAAGGCATATCTAAATGAGCAATCCTCACTGACATATTAAACACTTCCAAAACATCATGGTCGCCAAATCCAAAAAATGGGTCGCGACAATTATCACTCGCTACAGCAACAGAAATTTCCTGTTTTTTAAACTCATGTAATAAAGTAACTCCCCGCCATTTCGGAGTATGATTATCTTGCCTATTTTGGAGATAAAGATTACACATTGGCAGACTAACAATACTAATATTTGCTTCCTTAACTAATTTGAGAGTTGCTGTTACTTGTTCCGGAGTTTGTACGGCTAAACTACAACAATGTCCGCAGATAATTTTGCCAGAAAATTGATGACTAATTGCCTGATCAGCAACTTTGTATAAAACTCTAGAATTAGGGTCTCCATTTTCATCAGTATGTAAGTCTAAATTTAATTGACGTTCTTTCGCCAGACTAAATAATCTATCTAATTGATTATCCAAGTCTGAATTCATAAATGGAACTGCTCCTAATATTCCACCAAGATCGGCAATTTTATCGGCTAATTTTTCTCCAGCTTCAGTAAGATAATAATCACCAGTAACTAAAGAAACAGGTTGTAAAATTAATCTACCTTCCCACTCTTTTTGCAATGTTTGAAATACTTCCAAACTAATATTTGCTTGTTCTGCAAAACAGTCAAGATGAGTCCGAATAGCCTTTGTACCATGAGCATAACTGCACTTGAGACCAAATTCCATCCGCTGATAAATATCTTCAGCATTCCAATATTCTTTAGCATCCCTAGCTCCCGCATCCAAAGCGCCATTAAAACTACCATCTGAATTAGGCGATCGCATCCAGATATGACCTTTATCTAGATGGGTGTGCATATCCACAAAACACGGCCAAACCTGGCCACCTTTGAGGTCTATTGTAGGAATATTCTCAGTTTCCAGAGAGGGTAAATGTGTTGAGGAGTAGATAACTTGTGTAATAAGTCCTTTAGTAATTTCGATATCTACCAATGATAAACCCTCCCTAGTTTGACTAGGTATATCAAAATCAGTTTCTAGAAGACATACAGGTATATGAGCATTTTTGAGCCAATAGTGAGAACTATTATAAATTACAGAAAATTGTTGATTATTCATAATATCGGCGTTGGTGAATTAGTGTATGATATTAATCTTAATTAGGGCTTGCTGATTAAATCTAAAAGTATTTACATATAAAGGTTTTAGCCTTTTTGGGGCCTTTAAAAAGTGCCTGGTTTTCAGCTCTTCACGCTCAAAAAATTAGTATTTTAGGCTCATAGTTGGGCAGAAAAATCACTCTTACAATTCTTACTCCTATCTCCTCTAAATTCCCATTTCTCCTGTCTCCTGTCTCCTGTCTCCTGTCTCCTACCCCAGCAAAAAAACTTTTTTCAGCAAACCCTAATTATTTAGGAGTCAGGAGGAAAGAAAAAAGAAGGAAGAGGAAGAACAGGAGAAGAAGAAAGTTTTTTTATCACTAATTATCCGGACATGATATAATAATGAGAATTTCCCTACAAGGTTTGATGTGTGAAGATGTAGTTCATCAATTTGAAAAGCGCTGAAAAAAATGTTCCATCTGAGCATCGTTGCCAAATCTTTCTACTTAAAACTTTCTACTTAAAACTTTTGACTTTTGACTTTTGACTTTTGACTTTTTAAAGCTTTTGACTTTTGACTTTTTAAAACTTTTGACTTTTGACTTTTGACTTTTGACTTTTTAAACCTTTTGACTTTAGCCATAACTACTACCTCCGTGGCACAATAATGTTGAGAACAAGATCGGCAAAAGGATTAATCTAAAATGATGACTGAATCTAGATTACAAACTGCATTGAAAAATGGCCAAGCTCTAAAAATTATTAGTGGTTTGACTAATTTTGATACAAACAGAGTAGCAGCAACTGTCAAAGCTGCCACCCTTGGCGGTGCAACCTACGTTGATATTGCTGCCGATCCTAATTTAGTGAGAATGGCGCGCAGTTTAACTAACTTGCCCATCTGTGTTTCTGCCATCGAACCCACTAGATTTTTACCAGCAGTAGAAGCAGGAGCTAATTTGATTGAAATTGGTAACTACGATCCATTCTACGCCAAAGGTATACGCTTTGAAGCGGAAGAAGTATTGCAGTTAACTCAACAAACTCGCGACTTATTACCTGATATTACTCTTTCTGTAACTGTTCCCCATACTTTAGAATTAGATCGACAAGTACAACTAGCTACTGAGTTAGTGAAAGTTGGTGCTGATATTATTCAAACTGAGGGTGGTGCCAGTGCTAAACCTGTTCATCCTGGAACATTAGGGTTAATTGAAAAAGCGGCTCCTACTCTAGCAGCAGCTTATGAAATTTCTCGTGCTGTATCTGTACCTGTATTGTGTGCTTCGGGTATTTCTAATGTAACTGCGACTTTAGCTATTGCTGCTGGTGCGGCTGGAGTTGGTGTGGGTTCTGCGGTGAACCGCCTCAATGATGAAGTGGCGATGATAGCTGCAGTTCGTAGTTTGGTGGAAGCTTTGGCAAGTGTTAGTTATGTGAAAGCAGATGCAATGTCTGTTTAATTTGGTTGACTTGCATTGTTTTCAGGTTAATGAACTACATTAAAAAATGATAACCCTGTAGGGACGTTGCATGCAACGTCTCTACTAAAATGAAAACGCTGTATGGTAGAGATATGTCAATTTGAAATCTAGTAAAGTTAAGAAAATATTGCCATTTTTGCCTGACAGTGTTTGTAAGAAAGTGAACAATAACGACATTCCCAGGAACTAGGTTTTGGTTTGAGAGATTTTGAACTGGTAATGGTGGCGATCGCTTCTTTCAGAGATTCTCTAAATTTATCGTCAACTTGCCAAGCAGGAATATCGACTATACCATCTGGATATATTAATCGTCCGTGGGGTATTTGTTTTTGACAAATATCTTTAGTTTCTGATGCTAAAGGTAATAGCAACATATACAATAATACTTGCATTTTATGAGATTTTCTACGCTTACCTGTTTTGATATCTTCAACTATTACCCAATCATCTTTTACGGCAACAATATCAGGTCTACCAGAAACACAAACATCATAAGTTTTGCCATTAACTTTGAATGAATTTTGGTGTTCGACGTAGACAGTAAAATCTTGTTCTTCCATAATTATTGCTCTTTGAATTACTTTTTCATCATGTTTGGAGAAGTCATAATTATTGGGTTGTTTAGGAAATTGATAATTAGTTAGTTGTTGGATTGAGTATATACATTTTGTCTCTTCTGCTAATACTTTTGCTAGCCATGTCACCCAGATAAATTGTTTTGTTCTTTGTTTAGGTAAGTGTTTCATATTTTTTTGAAGCAATAATTTAGTTTTACTATTCATACTTTATCTCTATGATTCAGGAATTGTAAATAAATTGATATAACAAATTTAAGCTATTAAATAACCTGAAATAACAGCAAATACACTCAAATGACAGCAAATGACAATTTTCTAATTATGGCTGTTCAGTTATGGAAAAATAGTTATAATTGAAATGTTATCGGAACTTACCCATAGGGAACCCAGAAACCGGGTTTGTCGTAAATTTCTATTGTTAAGAATAATGGTTGACTGTAGAAACGGGGTTTCTTTGCGTAAGTTATGGTTATATTTTTGAGAAGGAGAAAAGATGACTAATACAGAATTTGAAAAACAATTCATCAGTGATATTGCGGGTGAATTATTTGAAAAAGAGAACGATAGGGAAACTGTTAATGAGGTTTTATTTCGGTTGCGGTTTAGTCGAGATAATTATGATTTGCAAAATCAAAAAGATACGGCTGAACAAGATATTAATAGATTAATGGAATCGGCAGGATTTAAGGGTAAGAATATCCAAAGAATATTGAGGTTTGTTATTAATCTGATACGGGATAAATATTCTGAAGAGATATCAGGAAATATCAGTGAAAAAGAATTGAATGATTTAAGAAATACAGAGAGAGGTAAGGGTAATATTTGGCAAATTGTTTTTAAATGGTTGTGGAATTATAAATTTCCTCAGTGGCAGATGGATTGGATTTGGAAAAAATTGCAAGGTGAGGCAAAAAAATCTCTTAATTGGTTAAATTTTGTTCCGATAAGTACAGATAGATCAATGGCTTTTGATAAAGAAAAATTCAAAGAAAGATTGCAGGTTAATCAAAGATACGATATGAAAGTTGATTTGCCCAGAGAAGCTTATTTAGTATTATTAAATCGGGGATTAGATACAAGATATTTAGTTTGCCCTTCCTTGGCTTTTGCCCCTGAATATAAAATTGTTGAAACTCCTATTTGGCTGCCACAAAATCAGGCTTGGGCAAATGAGGATAAAATTTATTTTGATGCTCCAGGAAAAGAAGAATATTTGGCAATTTTGTTAGAGAAACCTTTAGATATTGACTGGTTAAAACCAAGCGATCGCGACCCTTTTCCAAGTTGGCAGTCTAATGAGATTATTCAGTTGTGGGAAGCTTTAGCAAAGCAAAGTAACTGGCAGGTATTTTATCGGCAAGTTGAAATAGTAGGATAATATATTTAGGACTTACTAAATTGACTTTTCAAGCATCATCTGTAGGGGCGAATGGCATTCGCCCTAGCTATCTGAAAAGTTGATCCATAGATTAGGAGAAAATTATGCGGAATTTTAAGAAGAAAATAGTTACCGATGAAACTATGCGCCCTGTAGCAGTTTTAATTGACTATGAAGACTGGCAAGAAATTGAAAATTTATTGGCTGCTTGTGAGTTAAAAATTGAAGAACAAAATGTAGATTTAGCTGAGTATGCAGGCACAATAAAACTTAGTATAGACCCTTTGGAATATCAACAACAAATTCGGGATGAATGGTAATAAAAAATTTAATTGTGCTAGATACAAATGTGGTTTTGTATTATTTAGGTGGGCAGTTAGTGAACCCTTTACCTGATGCTAGATATTTTATTTCTATAATTACAGAAATAGAGTTATTGTCTTATCCCAGTTTGACTCCGGTTGAGGAAGTACAAATTCGTAATTTTTTCGCTCAAATAACAATAGTTGGTATTGAGAGTCAGATTAAAGATTTAGCGATCGCTTTACGGAAAAGTTACAGGTTGAAACTTCCTGATGCTATTGTGGCAGCAACAGCACAGTTATTGAATGCTAAGTTGTTTAGAAATGATGCTCAACTGATGAATTTGTCAGAAATTAAAACTGAGTCTGTACAAATTTTATGATTGGAGAGCTAGACAAGGATGATATTCATGTCTAGCTTTTAGTTATTTGAATTAATCAAAGGAATGAATAAAAATGGATGAACAATTTAACTTTTTAATTGATATACTACAAGCAACTGCCGACAGCAATCGCGACCCCAAAATAATCTACCCACTCCTGCAAGCAAACCTAGACAAACTCGACGAGAACTTTGCCAATATCTTGCGAAGTTGGGCAAAAATTAAACTCTCAGAAGTAGAAACAGACGCAGCAGAATTAATCGCCAATGCTATTTTGTATTTCAGTAGCTGCCTCAGCGACTTCCCCCTCGGCAACAAAGCACATAACATGGAAATTGTCATTGCAGGTTATAAAATAGCGCTCAAAGTCTTTACCCGTGAGAGTAAACCGGAAATTTGGGCAATAACTCAAAACAATCTTGGCGTTGCCTACCTTGACAGAATCAGAGGCGATCGCGCAGAGAATATGGAAAAAGCTATTGCTGCATTTAATTTAGCATTGCAACTTTATACTAAGAAAGATTTCCCTATGCAGTGGGCAAACATTCAAAACAATCTTGGCATTTCCTACCGCGATAAAATCTGTGACGATTGGGCAGAAAATCTAGAAAAAGCTATTGAGGCTTTTCAGCAGGCTTTGTCAGTTTACAGCCGTGCAGATTTCCCTATACAGTGGGCAAACATTCAAAACCATCTTGGCACTTCCTACGGCAATAGAATCCGTGACGATCGGGCAAAAAATCTAGAAAAGGCAATTGATGCTTTTCAGCAGGCTTTGTTAGTTTACAGTCGTGCAGATTTCCCCATCGATTGGGCAATGACTCAAGGCAATCTTGGCAATGCTTACCGTCTGAGAATCCGTCATGACAAAGCAGAAAACGAAGAAAAAGCAATAGATGCTTTTCAGCAAGCTTTGTTAGTTTGCACCCGTGAAGATTTCCCGATTGAGTGGGCTAAGACTCAAAACAATATTGGCAATGCCTACACTAACAGAATCAGTGGCGACCGGGTACAGAATCTAGAAAAAGCTATTGCTGCATTTAATCTGGTGCTGGAAGTTTTGACCAAAAAAGATTTCCCCATCGATTGGGCAACCACTCAAAACAATCTTGGCGTTGCCTACAATTACAGAATCAGTGGCGACCCGGTACAGAATCTAGAAAAAGCTATTGCTGCATATAATTTGGCATTGGAAATTCGCACCAAAAAAGACTTCCCCTATGAGTGGGCAATGATTCAAGATAATCTTGGCAATGCCTACAGTGACAGAATCATTGGCAACCGAGCCGAGAATCTCGAAAATGCTATTGCTGCTTATCAACGTGCATTGGAAATTCGCACCAAAAAAGATTTCCCTATTGATTGGGCAGGGACTCAAAACAATCTAGCTGTTGCCTACAGTGACAGAATCAGTGGTGATCCGGCAGAGAATCTCGAAGATGCTATTGCTGCATATAATCTAGCATTAGAAGTTCATACTCTTAACGCAAATCCTATTAACCATCTCACAACTTCCCGTAGCTTAGGCAACCTCCACTTCAAGGAAGGCAACTGGAAACCCGCTATTGCTGCCTACGAAAAAGCCATAACCGCAGTCGAACTAATTCGCAGTTGGTCAAAAGACGACGATCGCCGTCAAGAAATCCTGGAAGGCAGCATCGTAGTCTACCAAAACATCATCCAATGCTTCGTTAATCTCCAGCAATACGATAAAGCATTAGAATATGCCGAGCGTTCCCGTTCCCGAATGGTTGCAGAATTAATGGCAAGTAAAGACCTCTATCCAAATGCTGAAATACTCCAACATCTGCTAGAGGAATATTATCGCCTGCAACAACTTCTCTCTAACCTCCATCGCTCCAATTCTGTAGAGACGTTCCATGGAACCTCCCTACCAAATACCCACAGTCGGTTTGAACGTCGCGACAGTGGGGAAGTTGAAAAGCAGAGGTTAGCAGAAATTGAAAAAATAGAAGCAAAACGACAAAAAATTTGGCGAGAGATTCGTAGTTTCGATCCAGTATTAGCAGGTCAGTTGCAGGTAGACTCAATGAGTATCCAGCAGATACAGAGATTAATAAAAGATAAGGAAACAGCAATACTCAATTTTTACACCACTAAAAATGATACCTATATATTTATAGTGCGTCAGCAGGATATTCAACTTTATACCTGTAGGGGAGAAGGTATTGAGATTTTCCAAAATTGGGTAGGTCAAAACTGGCTAAAACTCTACATTGAGAATAAAGCAGAATGGCGTAACAACATGGGAACATTTCTCCAACAACTCGCCCAACGCTTACAACTAGATCGACTCATTGCTCAACATCTCACAGACATCAAAGAATTAATTATTGTGCCTCATATATTCCTGCATCAAATTCCATTTGCTGCTTTACCCATCACAACAGAAACTGTGACTATCGCAGACAACGTACTTGTGGATAATACCAAAGGCATGAAATTTAATCGGCGCTCCACTCAAACCCAAACCAAAACTATATCCAAAACCTATCTAAGTGACAAATTCCGTTTGCGAGTCCTACCCAGTTGCCAAATACTCAGCTATTGCGATAACCGCAATAAAAGCACCGACTCCCCAAAAATGGGAATAGTCGAAAATGCCACAGGCGACCTCATGTTCACCCAGTACGAATGCCAAAACCTCGCACAAATGTTCCAAGTGCCGAATAACCTGCACCTCAAATATCAACAAGCAACAGTCAACAACTACCGTCAACTCGCAAAACAAGTACAAATTCTCCATTCCAGTCATCACGCTAGCGCCGACTTAATCAACCCCCTAGAATCAAAACTCAAATTATTTGATGGGGAAATCACTCTTGGAGATGTGTTTACCTGGCGTTTACCAAAATTAACCGATGTCTTCCTCTCCTGTTGTGAAACTAACCTCACCTTTATCAACAAACTTAACGACGACATTCTAACTATTGCAGCAGGTTTCCTCAGTGCAGGTGCTCAGAGTGTAGTTAGTACATTGTGGGCGGTGGAAGACAAATCGACTGCTGAGTTTTGCCAGTTATATTATCAGTTTCGCAACCAGGGAGAAACTCGCCCAGAAGCATTACGAAAAGCTCAGTTCGAACTTAGAAAAAGGGAAGATTTTAAACATCCCTATTATTGGGCAGGATTTGTTTCTCAAGGTTTACAGTAGTTAGGAGTAATTAGGAGTCATGAAGTCAGGAGTCAGGAGTCATAATTTCAAAGGCTTTCAGTTATAGCAGGGAACAGGGAACAGTGTTCAACAATGAATAATGAATAATGAATCAGGACTTACGCAAAGGCACTATTTATAGAGTAAAGTAACTGTTGGACAATAGTTTTGAACTCTATATATAGCGTATCTGCGTAAGTCCTCTGAATAATGAATAATTACCTCTCCTTGAAAAGAAGAGGATTGACTAATAATGAAAATTTTTTTTTATTATCCCCGATCAAGGGGAGGCTTTAAACCACAATTTTTCGGTAATACTTATGGGGACTGTAGCAAAAACAAGTTCAAAATAGAAATTTGATTTTGACGAAAAGGACAATATCACCTAAGTCCTAACAAACTTAAGTAATTAAGGTACTTTGTTCAACATTTATCATCCTTGCATAAAGAATTTGCTCATTAATTTCTAGATTATTAATTAAGCTTAAAGAAGTTACAATACCATCGCCTATTAATTCTCCTTCTATCTCTCCATACTCGACCTGCAAAATAATATTATCTGCCCGTGAATCATTAGATACACTATCGGGATCTTGCCAGGTTCCCAAACCACTAATTTCTGTCGTTGCTTTCATAAAATTTAATGATTCAGATTTGAATCTGGGCACAGTTAATGTTAATAATTCCTGTTCAATTCTCGTAAATTTAACATGATTACTTTCATCCCCAAATAGTAGTGCAAAAAGCACATCCTTAGCTAGAATCAGTAATTCATTACCCTGATTACTCCGATATTTTTCTGTTATTAAGTCAGTTCCTTTTTCTGGAGGATTATTAATTAAATATCCAGCTTCTATTAGTTGATTGCGGTCTCTTTTTTCATGTTTTTTGAGAAAATCATCTAATTTTTTTCTATCCAGTGCTATATCTTTCAGGCGTTCTATTCTTGAAAGTCGCTCTAGATATTTTTGTTCTTTAATAGCTTTAATATCTTTCTTTTTTATATATAAAGAATCTAAGGTTAAGCGTATAATTTGCTCAATTAACCATTCTCGGTCTTGTTGTACTAAATAACTGCGTAATTTTTCCTCGAACTGAGGAGCTAGCTCTTCTTTAACAGAATTAACTATACCTTGAATATTCAAACTCATTTCTGTTTTCCTAAACACTGGTAATTCAAACAATAGATTTGTTTGGTATTTTACTCATTGTATAACATAGAGCCACTTTAATAGATATTGATTGATAATCTGAAATTTATTCTACTATAATTTTATTTCCTAGTTCAATTACTCTCATGGCAATTTTCTCTAATTACTAAATTGAACTGCTATTCTATTCAACTATTTGTATACAGTTCTAGTAATAATTAAATTGTTCTAGAGTTTTACATAACTCTAAAATAAAGCCCAAAGTGTAACGTATCCCTGCTAATTCAACAGCCGAATCTGGGCCAAAACAAAAACAGCCGGAATCACACGACCATAATTTGTAGCGATCGCTCTCCAACCCAAATCGGCCAAAAACCAAGTCCAAAGCATCGGGCCTAAAAAGCTTAAAGCTGTGCGCGCCGCCCCATAACGAGCTGCACTTATGGCCATACCTCGATTAGCCATTTGCATAGCTATGTGATTTTGAAACTGAGCTGCTGCTGTTGCCCCACCCCTAACTAATGCTGCTTTTGTTACTTGATATTTAGCAAAATGAATGGCAAACTGACGGGCAAATTCCTTGAGTAAAATAGGTTTCAAAATCGAACTCACAGCCAAAGCACTACCACCTTTCAATAGTAAACTTAATGGATTTTTTTGTATGAACATTGGTAAAGGCTGAGGCACATTAGATTCGGCCAGGGATCGACATATACTTTGGCTTAAGACCTCTTGTTCTGATTTTGGTAGGTGTTTCCATGCCTGACTTAAAACATGAAGAAATACCTCTGCTTCTAAATCTATAGTTGAAAGCTTTTGAGAGTAGGAAATTTTCAGATAACGACAAATTTTGATTAAAGCTTGCCGATAGGTTATTTGTTGAGTGCGCCCTCGCAATACCGTCATGCCATCTGCCACCAGATAACAAAATCTTTGCTCTAGGGCATCTAACCAAGCATCACGATCGCGACTTTGTACATCTATAGGCAGAGGAGTCTGGAAATAATCCAAAGGATTGATCCCGCGCCCAAACAAAAGTTCTGTTAACTGTTGTAACTCCTCTTCTGTTGCTAATTCTAGTGCTGCTCTTAGTTCATTCAACTTATCATTCCTCCACACCCACCAAGCATGACTTAGTTATTTTACTCTAGTTTGAGAGGCAAATTACCAAATTAAGGTTAAGTTCCAGATTATTATAACATAACTATCTATTGTCGCCAGGAAAATTATTATGGGATCGCAACAATTTGATGTTACAGTAATTGGTGCTGGTATGGCTGGTTTAGTATGCGCTCAACAACTCCAGCAGGCTGGTTATTCGGTGGTGGTACTGGAAAAGTCTCGGGGAGCGGGGGGACGGATGGCAACTCGCCGTGTATCAGGAACTCGTGTAGATCATGGGCTACGTTACCTCGAACCCACAGGTAAATTTTTGCAACAATTAATTAATTATCTAGAAAAAGAAAAAAATGGCCTTTCTTCCCAGCACATTCTCCAACTTTGGACTGATAAAATTTATGAACTAACTCAACCCCAGGGACGAATACTTCCTCTGACCAAAGATTGTTATATTGCGCCCCAGGGAATGAACTCTGTGGGTAAATTTCTTGCCCAAAATTTAGAGGTTTGGTTTAGTAGGCGAGTGGAAACTATGCAAGCAACAGTGCAGAAAAATTGGCATCTGACTTTGGAAGTTACTAATGATGCTGCGACTGAAAAACCTATAGAAGTGATATCGAAAGCAGTTGTTGTAGCTATTCCTGCACCTCAAGCATTAATGATTTTAGAAAAACCTGTTGCTGAAACGCCACCAGAATTTATCAATAATTTGCGTTTTGTAGAATATGACCCCTGTATTACTGTGATGGCGGGATATTCTCCAGCTCTACAGGAAAATTTACCGGAGTGGCGATCGCTTGCTTTTCCTGATGATGACTATCTTGCCTGGGTGGGTGTTGATAGCAGTAAGCGCCTCAATTCTACTCAACCTGTATTTGTCATTCAAAGCAACGCCAAATTTGCCACTACCCACCTCGATACCACAGACTTACAACCAGTGGGGCAAGAATTACTAGAGTATACAGCGCAACAATTGATGCCATGGTTAAAATCTCCAGAATGGTTGCAAGTGCATCGGTGGCGTTATGCTTTTTGCCGTCAACCTTTAGCTGTTTCTTGTCTGACTACAGAATTGCCACTGCCATTAGTGGGTGCAGGTGACTGGTGTAGTGGAGATAATATTGAGGGTGCTTTCGCTTCTGGATTAGCAGCAGCAAATTGGGTAAATAGTAAACTACAGAATTTGTCATTGCCAGGGGAAAGTTTTTTGAGAGAAATTTAATCTTGTATCCCACATTCGGCACCACAAAATGTATAGAAGAAGGAGTCATATCAAATCCGTTTAATTTGGTATAAAAAAAGATTCCATCTTCACCTAGAGCGGAAAGAATTCTGAGTTCTCTTCCCTTCTGAATTCTGGATTCTGAATTCTGAATCAGAATCCAGAATCTTATTACACCGATGCTACCGGATTTAATATCATATCATGTCCGGATAATCAGTGATAAAAAAAACCTTTTCCCTTCTAATATCATGTTCGGATAATCAGTTATAAAAAAACTTTATCCCTTTTAATCCTTTCTTCCCTTCTGCCTCCTGCCTCCAGCTCCCGCTGCCTTCCTTCCTCCAAAGTGTAAGTATTCAACCGAACATGATATAACCTTTTCTTTCCTTCTGCCTCCTGCCTCCAGCTCCCGCTGCCTTACCTCCTCCAAAGTGTAACTATTCAACCGGACATGATATCAGTAGGGGCGATTCGCGAATCGCCCGTACAGGAGACAGGAGACAGAATGTTAGAAGAAAATCATAGCTGCTGCGATCGAGTAAACGTTCGAGCAAGTATTTATGCTTAATTAGGGCTTGCCGATCTAATAGACATCTCCAATAATAAAAAATTAAATCAATTATGCTACATAAATTGTCAATTATTCCCCTCCAGGGAGGGGGAGGGGCGAGGGGTGGGTTCCCTACTCCCTACTCCCTACTCCCTACTCCCTCTTTTCTGGAGATGTCTAATATCAAAGCATTGACTGATATTGGTTGTAGTAGACTGACACGCCTAAAAATGTAGGTTGGGTTGAACGGCAGTGTTAGCGTAGCTTCCCGAAGGGAAACCCAACAAAACCTTACTAATGTTGGGTTTATCCTAACGGATAAGCTCCGAAGATCGTCC
>NZ_JAAHHG010000060.1 GCF_010692555.1 Okeania sp. SIO3B5
AAGAATTAACCGCACATTTCCTACTGTTAATCCAGTCTTTTCGCTCTCTCAAGGCATAATTCCACACTTTTCTACAGACTGCCAGCATATCTTCTATGATGGCAATCTGTTGCTGAGAAGGGATTAACTTAAATTCGTAGGTTAGTGTGATCATGTCCCTATTGTATCATCATTCTATCTCAATGGAGTGCTTATTCTTTATTTGGTCGCGATTCATCTCCCGGTAAATCGGAGATTATACCGGGAGTCCTCACTCGCTCCATTTTTGATAGATAACCAACTAACTTCCCAACTTCTCTAACGGATATATTCTTTGAGGATACTATTACGATTTGGATGTCGTAACTTCCTGAGAGCTTTTGCTTCAATTTGTCGAATCCGCTCGCGAGTCACATTAAATATTTGACCAATTTCTTCTAAAGTTTTCATCCGACCATCATCCAAACCATATCGTAAGCGTAATACATCTCTTTCCCGTGGGCTTAAACTATTTAAAACACTTTCCAAATCTTCTCGTAGTAAATTTTTCGATACTTGGTCTTCCGGAGTTTCCCCATCTGACTCAATAAAATCTCCAAGTCGAGAATCTTCTTCTTTACCGATCGGAGTTTCCAGAGATATTGGCAGTTGAGCTGACTTAGCAATAAAACGCAACTTTTCAATGGTCATTTCCATGTGAGTTGCTATTTCTTCTTCTGTAGGTTTACGACCCATTTCTTGAGAAAGGAGTTTGGTCGTTTTCTTAATCCGGGATATCGTTTCATACAGATGAACTGGCAGACGAATAGTACGAGATTGGTCTGCGATCGCTCTGGTAATAGCTTGACGAATCCACCAAGTTGCATAGGTACTAAATTTATACCCTTTTTCATGGTCAAATTTTTCTGCAGCTCGAATTAATCCCAAACTACCTTCTTGAATCAAATCTTGGAATGACAAACCTCGGTTCATGTACTTTTTAGCGATCGAGACCACTAGACGCAGGTTAGACTGTACCATTTTTTCTTTAGCTCTACGTCCAAGTATTAAGCGACGCTTAAACTTTAACAACTCCATGTCTACAGCATCTGCCCACTCACTAACTTGTGGTTCCCTGTCTAAATGGTACATTAGTTCTTCTCGAATTCGCTCCAATTCCAGTAAATCTGCAATTTTACGCGCCAGTTCAATTTCTTCATCAGCTCTTAATAGCCTAATTCGTCCTATTTCTTGTAGATAAAGGCGAATAGAATCTTCAGTGTAATGCTTTTTTTTGCCTGCAGCCGCAGTCTTAGTACGAGACTTAGCAACTTTACCAGACTTCAGGTAGTTCTCATCAGACTGAGCATCTGTATATCCTTCTCTCTCTGTAATTAAGATTTCTAACTCATTATCTGGTTGTCTGGCTGGGGTTTGCGGAAACAATTCGCTAGGCTCTAGCTCAGGCTGAATGGTGGTTTCGATTACGTTGTTAGTCTGGATCATGTCGCGTTCCTCATGCTCCTTAAAATTGAAGAATAAATTACTTTACAGAAGTTTTCTGTCTATCTGAAGACAGTATAGCTAGTGACCAAACCTGTATGGTTTATGTTTGTTCTGGAAAATTAGGCAGTTCCCTAGGTAAGCTTTGAATAAATATTGATTTATTCAGGGCTTACTTTATTGATCTTGAACTTTTTTTCCCTCGTATGTATTTAGAGTGTCAGATTCTGGCTGGTAGTCATGCCAACATCATTTTCATTACTTTCTGGTTACCATGTCTTAAATATTAGTTAGTTGGGTAGGAATCGACACATACTGAGAGTCCGAGCATAACTTAGCATTTTGTTTGCTATGACCAATAAATTTTTACGCTTTAAGCTATTTAAAATATGCAAAATAACAAAAGCTTTCAGCCTATTAACAATTAAGGGAAATTGACACAGCCAATCTCAAATTCAAGAAGCGGTCAGCACTCAGCACTCAGCAATCATTTTTTTTACGTTAATCAGGAGATTTTAACCCCTCCTCAACTATCTAGCTTTTATAGATAGAAGCTAGGGATTTTAACCCAGAGCTGCTAAAAGTTGATAGCTAGTTAATTCATCAGTTACCCATTATTAAAAATGACAACTATTTAGACATGAAGGGTGTACTTCATAGTTGTCCCCCTTTCCATCCCCACTTTTAGAGGTAAGAATTTAGATGAGGGTTTTCATTTCTAATCTAACAGATGAAAAATAATATGCTAACCATAAACTTTTTACTCTATCCCCGAAAGGGACTAACTATAGCTATTATAGTTCATAAAAATATAGTCAAATATGACATATCCTTATTTTGCAGGTGTTATCCTGACGCTCGTGTTAGCGCAGCTCCTCCGGAGGAGGTACTACAACACCACGCCAGTTGCGTGACTTTCGGGGGACCCGCCCAACGCACTGGCTTCTCTATCCCATAGCCAAAGGCAAAAGGGAGCTACTTTTTCTTTTCCTCTTTTTTGATTATCTCCCTGATTCAATTTCTACTTGGTCATAATACAGAGGCATTGTTAGATTATGTCAATAGTCGCCCAAATTTCTGGAGACAAAAGACTATATTTAACTATATATGACTATATTTGTGTTGAACGTTTATGATACCTCCTTTTTTTTCTTCACATTTACTCTTGCTATCATATCTCCTGTTCATCTTAGGGTTTTTGCTAAGATTTCTAGGTGAATATTTTTATTAGTTTAATGCTAGCAATAATTTATACATTAATTACCTCCATTATTTATCATGTTGAATTTAGAGAAATATTGCTAGTTTTTTCATACATAGAACTTAATTTTAACTATAGATAAAAATTTTGCCAAGCTGTGGATCGCTCATATTTTCAAGACTTAACCATTCAGTATTATTACTGATTCCTATATTATTATAATTAATTTTACTCTATCTGCCATAGTTGAAATCTAATTAGGGAAAAACTTAGTACTCCCCACTTTAACAATTTAATTCTAGCAAAAGTCACTCTTAATATTATCCTCATACTTATGATTTTTTGTAGTTACGGTCATTACATATCAAGCTTTGTTATTTATTCTTCTGTAATCTAACACAGATTAATTAATTATTTTAACTTTCATCTTAATTCTCACTCTGTGGTGTCAATCTTTAGATAATACCAAATAATTTCTATATTTGTAATTTGTTAATTGTTTGATTGTAACTTTGGAGCTAACCTGTGAATAAAAAAACTCTCAAGGTAGACTTCATAATCTGAAAAATCTCTAATTTATAGATTTTGCTACTGTAAATAATACTTACCCTTTAAATCAATGACTATATCAGCTCTTCCCATACCTGGTATTATAACAGACACTCCTCATATTTAAGTTATCTCAAACTTTAGCAATTAGGATTAAATATTACGTTAAGAGAAATTAAATTTTTGATGTTAAACAGTTACCACAGTTACCACTGAGATTTATGAGTCAACTTTTGTAAAAACAATCTTCAGAGTTTGAAAATAGAAAATGTGAAATCAATTCAGTGCAAGGGCTGAATATGAAGATAGTTAATATTAGCTGCTAAACATAAATAAAATAACAAACTACAATTTTTACCAGAAATTGATATTTATTAAGATTTGTTAATTTAAGTGTGTCATTCTCATACTTTGCATATTTATTATCAATAAGAACCTTTTCTCAAAAATTTGATGTAGTTTTCAACAAAAGGGCGAGTAATCTTTCTGTTAGTAATTCTTTGCCCACTATGATAGTGAATCTGAGCATGAACATGATAACCAGAAGTTCTTCCTGTAAGTCCTTGAATACCAATTGCTTGTCCTTTATTAATTCTTGTTCCTGTTCTTGGTGGAGAACCTTGAACTAAATGGCCCATCAACCAATAATAATTAGTTCCATCACACATAAGTTCAACTATCTGACCTGCACCTTGGGCAGTTGTAAAACTTCCATTTTTGCCTTGAAATCTAGTTCTACGGATAGTTCCTTGACAGGGTGCTGGAATGGGAATTTTTAATTTACCATTTTGCTCTAGAGTAAAATCGTAAGCTCCAGGAGGAGTATCGTCAATAAAATAGGGTGTATGAACTACATAAGGGAGAAATTGATCGGATTTGCCATAATATGGGGGAAATAATGGACTAATTTTCGGGAAGTGCTGTTGTACCCATTCTTGAACAATGTCAATTTTTTTTATAGTTTGCTCGAAAATTTTGACTCCTGTTTTTACGAAAGGAGCTAACACTGTTATATAGATCAAAGATATAAAGATCAAAAAAACTAAAAAATTTTTGATACTGCCAGTATGACGATTATCTTTTGCATGAGATGCAAGTTGTTTAATTATCAAAAAAAATGGTAATTGAACGTGTCTTCTTGAATTTTTAGATATTTTCTTATGTTTGAATTTGAGCAGAAATTTTTTTGAAAAAAATTGCATAATTTAATTTTTATTATTACAATCAATTGGGAATCAAAATACAGTAAGGTTAGACAAAACTCAAGATTATTATCAAAAAAATTTATCTTGATGTATCAAAAATTTATAGATTCTTCTATTTATTCTTAAAGGCAACTAGAAGTAAACTATGTACTAATGAATAAATGAATAGTTTTGAAACATACTCTAACCGTAGAATTTCAAGAAGAAAATTAATTGATTTTGGTGTTTTTTTTAGTTTGATATAAAATTCTTCATTCTGTATCTGCTAAATTCCAGATATTGAGAGTAAAAAATATAAATTTTTAGACTTTTTTCTATATATATATTCGCAATCCTCCATCATTTGTAAAATATTCAAAACATACATAAATTAAGCTTGAAACTTTTCCTTCTATAATCTGTTGCTTTTGTTTTCTGGATAAAAAATTTTCTGTTATACAGTAATTTCATTTGAGTTGCTCCAAAAAACTGACAGCTTTTAGGCAAAAGGTAATCATGCTAGTGCAGGATGGCAGAAATAACGAAGTCAGAAGTCAGAAGTCAGAAGTCAGAAGTTAAACCGCCCCTCCCAGGAGGGGAGCCAGGAGGGGAAGTAGGGGATTTGAGCAAGGCTCCAAAAATATTGCGCCTTAAAAGGCGGGGTTTTAGACTCATGTTATTTTGATAACTAACCAGTTATAAAATCCTAAAACTCTTATCAATCAATACTTCTGACTGTCAGATGTGCATCTTACATTCTGGAGGGGCTGTGTGCAGAACTATTTCCGCACTTTAAAAGCGCCGTAGGAAACCTCGCCAATTAGCACTCAATGCCCGATTTTTAACTTCCGCGTAGCAGCACTAGAGGCAATAGGTGAGAAGGTTTGCCAAATTTTTGACTTGTTAGTAAATAACCAACTCTTGTTTGACATCTCGTTTGAAAACCCTATAGTAGTCTTCATTTAGTTATATAGGATACAGATGCTAAGGTGCAAAGGTAGCTATACTTGAAATGACTTAGTTGGTTATATAAAATTAAAGTCAGTCAACCTTATCACTTTTTTCCTCATCCTCTAAGTTAAATAATCATAATCGACACTTATTTCTAGTTTCTACTATTTGAAAATCAAAAACTGTAGTAATTCTACTATTAACTAATATCATGTCCGGTTGAATAGTTACACTTTGGAGGAATAAAGGCAGAAGACAGAAGGCAGAGGACAGAAGGGAAGAAAAGATTAGAAGGGATAAAGTTTTTTGCTCGCTAATTATCCAGACATAATATAATACCAATTTTATATGAAGTGGCACAGAATTAGGTGTTAGGCACTGCATATTATACCAATTTTATCTAAAAATGATACAGAATTATTAAATTGATTAACTTGTATATTTCGATCTATAATCAATTCTAATTTCTGATTACAATATCATTCTATGCAACTTCAGTTCCTCTAATTTTTTTATTCTTGTTCTCTGTTCCCTGTTATCTACTAAAAAAATATACTTTTATTTGAAGTCCCTAATCTGAATTAATTCGAGTTATCTTTAATTACCCACCTCCACAAAATATTAGTCGGTCCTTGAGCGCTAATCTGACATACTTGTTCTTCTAAACGCTTTTGTTCTTCAGGAGATAAACCCCAAAGAATATGTTTACTTTGCCAAACTAAAACAGCAGTTGTCATACCAATGCACAAACCTAAACCAAGTGTTGGTAACCTATGATAAATCAAAGCGTAACGTACCGCAATCCAAGTAAAATGCTCTGCCCACAAAGAAATTTCTCTGCGTAAACTCCAGATACTTAGAAAACCAATACTCATCCAGAGCAACCCAACTATCAACCATCTAACATAGATGATTAGTCTGTAAAGTCTTTCGACTCGGACTTTTAAAATTGGATCATTTTTGTTCATTTTGAGGAAGAAATAAGGAAGAGGAAAGAGTTTTATGAGATACCAATTTAATCATTGAACTTTGGACAAAACTTTTTACAGGGAAGAGGGAAGAATAAAGTATTATAATTTTCAAATTATCATTTTCCTATAGTTATTTTTAAATAGGGCTTGCTGATTAAATCTAAAAGTATTTACTGATATTGGTTTTAGCCTTTTTGGGGTCGAATTGCAGTGCGCCTGTTTCAGTCTAAAACCCTCATGCCTGGAGCGTATTTTAGGCGCATACATAGTTGGGCAGAAAAATTATTCTTACAATTCTTACTCCTACCTCCTCGCTCGTACCCCGTTCCTCCTGTCTCCTGTCTCCTGTCTCCTGTCTCCTACCCTCACCCATAAGACTTTTGAGCGCAAACCCTAAACAGTATTTTCTTGGTCTTCTGCTAATTGAAAATTTTCTACTACTGGATTAGGAATAGATTCACCAATACGCTCGCGCCACCAAGCTAAAAGTGTACTAGCAATAAAAATACTAGAGTAAGAACCTGCAATAAAACCAATAATTAAAGCTAAGGCAAAATACTTTAAAGTTTCACCACCAAATAGAAGAATGCCCACTAAAGGTAATAGAGTAGTCACAGTTGTATTAATCGATCTGGTCAAAGTTTGATTGACTGCACCATCAACAATATGATCTATTGATTCTCCTGGATAGCGCTTAATTACTTCCCTAACTCGGTCATAAATTACCACTGTATCGTTAACCGAAAATCCAATAATAGTTAGTAGAGCAACCAAGAATAAACTATCTACCTCAACACCAACTACTAAACTAATAATTGAAAAAATGCCCACCGTCACTAATATGTCATGGAATAGAGCGACAAAAGCAAATACTGCATAGTCCAACTGGAATCTAAAAGTGAGATAGACAGTAATAGCAAAAAAAGCAACAAGGAGAGCTGATATGCCAGAAGTAAAAATTTGCCGTCCCAAAGTAGGGCCAACAGTATCAATTTGTGTGGAACTTGGATCGAATTCACCAAACTCTGAACTTAAAGCAGCGATTAATTGAGTTCTATTATCAACATCTAGAGTTTTGGTGCGTATGTCAAGAGCTTGTCTTTCTTCTCCTACAACTTGAATCTTGCTATTACCTAAATCTTGATTGCTCATTATTTCTCTAACAGCAGCAACATTAATAGCTTCATTACAACTGTTAGGCATATTGCAATCTAGTTCAAGTTGCAGGCGAGTACCACCAACAAAATCTAAACTTGGACGTAAAGGAGCAGCAATATCTGGCCTAGTCCAAGAAATGACCATGGCAATTAAACCACTAATAATGATGGCTCCTGAAATTGTCCACCATAGCGATCGCTTTTCAATAACACTTATTTTCATTTTTTACTGATTTTATAGGGCTATGCTCTAGGGAATAGGGAACTTTCAACAATTAATAATTAATAATTAATAATTAATAATTAATAATTAATAATTAATAATTAATAATCACCTCTCCTTTAAAACGGATAGGATTGACTAATCATAAAAATTTTTCTTTATTATCCCCTTAAAAGGCTATCCCTTATAAGGAACTTCTGAAAACCTTGTGGGAAGTAGGGGAGTAGGGAACAGGGGAGAAAGGATAAAGAATCATAGTAGATAAGAAAAACTACTTAAAGTTATCAAAAAAAATGTACTTTTAAATACACTTTTTCTCTGGCAAAAACCTGTTAAGGACTTATACATAACTTCTAACTTTTGTCAAGTTTTATGTTCAGAAAGATTTTTATAAAGCATAGTTAAAAGGGGAAGCTTTACACCACAATTTTTCGGTAAAAGAGTTTTAGGATTGAAAAATGTCCTAACTAATTCTTGTAGTGCCATATAAATAATTTTATAGAATAGGCGCTCTAGAAAGAACTTAGGCAGAGTTAGAAGAATCGTAGTTTTGGAGAGTATCCGCTCAATACATAGTAGCGGACTACCAGTTTAGAACCATTTTAAGTAATTTGAGGCTTTTGACATCCTCCCCGGCCTGTTAGCGTTTGCGCAGCATTCCGATAGGAAAGCTCCTCTGAAAGAGGCAGGCACGGGGATTCCTACCGAGCCTAAGCTCCTCGGTGGGTTGACGTCTCACAGGCTGCTGCTACCAGATGCGGTAGTCTTACACTTGCCTCCACGTCCGTTTTTTGCTCCGCGTTCCCTTGCGCCTTTCAGCGGCGCGGGTTCGGTGCGCTTTTTTGTCTCCGAATGCCCTCGGGCGACTAATATATTTATCGCTGCGTTTGCCTCCTGCGGAGGAGCTTCGCTTACGTCTCTATCGTGTTTTGTGCCACAGTTTAGACACTCCCACTCTCGCACCTTAAGGTCTAATTTTCCACCTTTAAAGCCACAATTTGAGCAAACTTGAGAGGTCGGTTCCCAACGACTAATTACTCTAAAATCACGACCATATTTTTCAGCAATTCCATCTAAGAATGTCCGGAATTGTCTCCAACCTAAATCTGAAATTGCTCTGGATAATTTACGGTTTTTTACCATACCAGAAACATTCAAGTCCTCTAAAACAACTGTTTGGTTTTCACGAATTATTTTAGTAGATAATTTATGTAGAAAATCAGTTCTTGTATCTTTCAGTTTGGCATAGAATTTAGCTACTCTAATCCTGGCTTTTTCATGCCTTTTTGACCCTTTAGTTTTATGAGATAATGACTTACTTAACTTTCTTAATTTCTTAATTCGTTTCTTTAGTGGTTTTGGTGCATCAATCTTTGTACCGTCACTGAATGTAGCAAAGGTTTTAATACCTAAATCTATACCTACTGAATTATCAGTTTTAGGTAAGATTTCTGGTTGTATTTCTACTACAAAACTTAAGAAATATCTAGTAGGGGCGATTCGCGAATCGCCCCTACAATCTTTGATTACTGTTACTGATGATGGAGCAGTAGGTAACTCTCTTGACCATACAATTTTCAGCTTTCCAATTTTGGCGCTTCTAAACTTTATGTTGACCAATTTTAAATCCTCCCTTTGTGAACCTAGCAGTTTGCTTTGACTTTCTACTTTTAAATCGCGGAGCGTTGCGAGGAACGAAGCAATCTGGAGGTCTAATCGGTCTACCTTTTCTCTGACCTTTAGTTGATTTGAAAAAGTTTTGATAAGCCTGATTTAAATCATTTAAAGATTGCTGCAATGGTATGTTAGAGACTTCTGACAACCATTCTCTTTCTTCAGTCTTTTTAGCAGATGTAATAAAAAGCTTTTGTAGTTCTGAATTATTAGGTTTCTTTTCTGCTGATTTATACTTCTGTTGGGAGTAAGCTAGACTATCATTCCAAACCACACGGACACAGCCGAATAGCTTGGCTAATCGGTATTTTTGTCCCGGCGTTGGATAGATACGATACTTAAATCTAGCTTTCATAATTTGACGCATCAAACTAACAAAATGATAACATATTTATTGAAAAAAATCAACCCGCAAGCAATAAAAAGTCGCCCTAGAAGGGCGAGGCTTGAGACCCATTTTTTCGGTCATTTACCAATTTATCCTAAATTATTGAGCGGTTTATTTTCCAACTTCAGCGTACCAAGTTGGGGTAGTTCACTTCAGGACAAAATAATTCTGGTTTGCGGAATTGAGAAAAACTGATCGCCCAAAACATTAGAGTACGACTACAAGTAACAGCAGTAAACATACTAATCGCTACACCTATTCCCAAGGTTAGAGCAAAACCTTTTACTAAACCAGTTCCTAGCCAGAATAGTGCTATACAGGCAATCAAGGTTGTGACATTACCATCTAAAATGCTGGAAAAAGCCCGATAAAAGCCAGACTCTACAGAACGATATAAAGTTTTACCAGCTCGCAATTCTTCCCTTGTCCGTTCAAAAATCAAAACATTAGCATCAACTGCCATACCAATACTCAGAATAAAACCAGCAATTCCTGGCAATGTTAAAGTAACTCCCAAGATAGCAAAACTAGCAATGGTAAACAGAGAATAAATAACTAGAGCTACATCAGCAATTATCCCAGGAAGTCGATAATAAACTACCATAAATATTAATACCAGAATTAGGCCACCAGCTCCTGCATAAACACTACGCTGAATACTATCTCGCCCTAGAGTAGCTCCAACAGTTCGATTTTCCACAATTTCTACTGAAACAGGCAGTGCCCCACCCCGCAATTGTACTGCCAATTCATTTGCTTGTTCGGCTGTAAATCTACCTTGAATTACTGCATTACCACCAGTAATTCCTGTTTCGGCAAATTCAACACCGACAGTGGGGGCACTCAAAAGTTGGTCATCTAGGAAAATACCGATACTACGTCCAGTTCCTGCTAAATTTTTGGTAAGTTCCGCAAACTTCTGTCCTCCTTCAGAGGTAAAGCGCAAGGCCACATTCCAGTTATCAGACCCAGGAGCTTCTGGTTCTGCTAAAGCATCTCTCAGGTCTTGGCCTTTAATTGTGGGTTCTTTGAATAGTCCGGCGATCGCTTGATTTGTTTTTTCTAGAGATTCTAAATTTTTAGCTATAGCCTCTGGATCTTCAATATTTTTCAGTAATTCTTGTTCTACTAAACGTTGTCTTTGTAGTTGGTATTCAATTGCTAACTGTTGCTCGGTGCCCTGTAATTGTTCGCGGAAGTCTAGTTGAGCGGTACCTCCTAAAACTCGTTCTGCTTGAGCTGGGTCATTTACTCCTGGTAGTTGGACAAGAATTTGGTCTTGTCCTAGAGATTGAACTACTGATTCTGACACACCTAGAGCATTGACTCGATTTTCTACAATTTTTAGGACTCCTTCCATTACCCGTTCGTCGATAGTGGGAACTTCTTCTGAGGTTTGTAGTTGAATAGTCAGTTGTGATCCACCTCGAAGGTCTAGTCCCAGTCGAATTGGAATTTGACTCAATACTGTTACTGATGCTATTACTAAGACTAGAATTAAGGCGATATATGAACTTTGTCTACGCATAATTTCACTAGCTGAAATAAGTATTTAGATAACTTAGGACTAAAGCTGTTAATATTTTACTTTTTGTATATTGAGCTTTTTGAGAAAGCTTTTATCAAGTCAATTCAATTGCAATATAGGTCAATTATTTTTTATCTATGATATTGATACTGAGAAATCAATTTTTCCAGAAATTTATCTTAGCTTTCAATAGATATTAATTATATAATCTTTCATTTTAATTAATTACAGAAAAGAGAATTAAGCAATCATGAAATAGGGCAATATCAAGAAAAATAAAAAACTGACTCCTGAGTGCTTTTCCTACTAATTACTATCTTTTAAATAGACAAGATATTCAGATACAGACGCTCCTAGAAGAACGTCTATATCCACAAAAACAATTAATAACTAATTAAAAGCAGAACTAGAAATGAGATTTGCCACAATTTTACCTCAAAACAATTAATATTTGGTTTAAGTCAAAAAAGTTAATCAGCTCTTTTGCTTATTCCTTCAACTTAAACTTGCATTGCTACCATTTTCTGTACTGCTTCAACAATCTGCTCTGGTTGTACAATTGTCAATCTTTCCAGCGTACCATTATAAGGTGTCGGAATATCTTGTGAAGATAAACGTAGAACTGGTGCATCTAGTTCATCAAACAACCTCTCATTAATTGAGGCAATTAACTCAGCACCAATACCACCTGTTTTCATACACTCTTCGACAATAATTACCCGGTGAGTTTTCTGAATAGAAGCACCAATAGTTTCAAAATCTAGAGGTTTGAGGGATATTAAGTCTATTACCTCTGGGTCATAACCCTGTTTTTCCAAACTTTTTACTGCTTGGGTAACGTGGTGACGCATCCGAGAGTAGGTCAAAATAGTTACATCTTTTCCTGTCCGTACCACTTCCGCTTTGTCTATAGGTAACAAATATTCCTCTTCTGGCAAGTCTTCCTTCAGATTGTAAAGGAGGACGTGTTCAAAAAATAGGACCGGATTATCATCACGGATAGCTGCTTTGAGTAAACCTTTAGCATTGTAAGGGGTTGAGCAGGCCACTATTTTCAGGCCAGGAACAGCTTGAAAGTATGCTTCTAATCTTTGGGAATGCTCCGCACCTAACTGGCGACCTACACCACCAGGGCCACGAATAACTAATGGTATTTTGAAGTTACCACCAGAGGTGTAGCGCAACATTCCAGCATTATTGGAAATTTGGTTGAAGGCTAATAGTAAAAAGCCCATATTCATGCCTTCAATAATGGGTCTTAACCCAGTCAAAGCTGAACCTATGGCCATTCCTGTGAAGCTATTTTCTGCAATGGGAGTATCAAGGACACGTAGTTCCCCATATTTTGCATAAAGGTCTTTAGTAACTTTGTACGAGCCTCCATATTGACCCACATCTTCACCAAGAACATATACAGCCTGGTCGCGGGCCATTTCTTCATCTATGGCTGCACGGAGAGCATTAAATAATAAAGTTTGTGCCATCTAAGGGTTTGATTATATGAATTTTAGGTAACAGTTCCCAGACTAATCTCACGATTAGAAATGGGCTTCTCAATGACTCGACCTAATTGTTTAGGACATGGCATAGAGCTTTGTCAATCATTTTGCTCTAGCAAGTAAGCCCACTTTCAGTGTCGGGTTTTTGAGTTAGATTAGATGCTAATATTAACCTTTTACTGGATTGTCTGAGCAGCTTTATTGCTAATTTTACTATATTAATTTGATCCGATTTTAATTTATTCTGATTTCCATACTTTATTAACTAACTTATTTTATCATTGTTAGTCCCAAATTTTAATTTACTAATTTATCCTGCCTACCCTTCTTTTGCTTGTAGGTAATAGCTTGCTGGTTTAGCACACCGCAGTTAAAAATTGGGTTATTAACTCCACAACTCATCTGCATTTTCTACGACTTTAGTTAGAGTTAATTAAAAGGTGTTAGGTTTTAGTAGCACGTTCATTAATGGATAATGGATAATTGATAATTGATAATTACCTCTGGTTAAAACCGAGAGGATTGAATATAAGGAAATATTTTTTCTTTTTTTCCCCTTAAAAGGGGAGGCTTTAAACCAGAATTATTTAATTATTAATTATTAATTATTAATTATTCGGTAAGCTTTTTTCACCACCTACGACCTACAACCTTCTTTAAATATTTAATTAATTTTTATTTGTATTCATATAAAAAGGGGTTAACAGTGGAAATTTCTCTTGATAATTTGTGGAACCAAGTTTTAGAAAGATTGCAATTGCAATTAAGCCGACCTACTTTTGAAACATGGATTAAAACAGCTAATGCCCAACAACTAGAAAATAACTGTTTGGTAATTTGTACACCTAACCCTTTTGCTCGAAATTGGTTACAGAAATACTATGTAAAAACTATTGCTGATGTTGTACATGATATTCTTGGTCATCCTGTAGAAATTTACCTAACTACGACAGTAGGAGAAAGTACGGGTAAAGATAATTCAGAACCTATATGGTCGGAAAATAAGGTTGCCGATCTTTCAGAAAGTTTATCTAGTCAAAAGCCTAAACCAGCAAATCTGAATCTGAAATATATGTTTTCTAGGTTTGTGGTTGGTCCTAATAATCGTATGGCTCATGCAGCTTCTTTAGCAGTAGCTGAATCTCCTGGACGAGAGTTTAATCCTTTATTTTTATGTGGTGGAGTAGGTTTAGGAAAAACTCATTTGATGCAAGCTATCGGTCATTATCGTTTGGAGATTTTGCCTGAGTCTCAAATTTTTTATGTTTCTACGGAAAAGTTTACTAATGATTTAATTGTCGCTATTCGTAAAGATAGCCTCCAAAGTTTTAGAGAACATTATCGAACTGCTGATGTTTTATTGGTAGATGATATTCAATTTATTGAGGGTAAAGAATATACTCAAGAAGAGTTTTTTCATACTTTTAATACTTTGCATGAAGCTGGCAAACAAGTAGTATTAGCTTCTGATAGACCTCCTAATCAAATTCCTAGTTTACAAGAACGTCTTTGCTCTCGGTTTTCTATGGGATTAATTGCTGATATTCAAGCTCCCGATCTGGAAACTAGGATGGCAATTTTACTGAAAAAGTCTGAGTATGAAAATATGGTTTTGCCTAGGGATGTAATTGAGTATATTGCAACTAGATATCCTTCAAATATTCGGGAGTTGGAAGGTGCTTTGACTAGGGTTGTTACTTATATTTCTATTTCAGGTTTGCCGATGACTGTGGAGAATGTCGCACCTATTTTAAATCCACAAAATGAAAAATTAGAGGCATCTCCAGAAGCAGTTATTAAGGCTGTTTCAGAAGTTTTTAATGTGTCTATAGAGGATTTAAAAGGAAGTTCTAGAAAACGAGAGATTAGTTTGGCAAGACAGGTTGGAATGTTTTTGATGCGACAACATACTGATTTAAGTCTGCCAAAAATTGGGGAAGTTTTTGGTGGAAAAGATCATACAACTGTTATATATAGTTGCGATAAAATTGCCCAGCTACAAAAGAATGATTTAAACTTAGGCCAAATTCTCAGACAGTTGAGCGATCGAATTAATTTTTCCAGTCGTCGTTAGTCAAAAGTTAAAAGTCAAAAGTTAAAAGTCAAAAGTCAAAAGTCAAAAGTAATATATGACTGAGTTTGAGCATTTATAAATGTCCTAACCTATTTGCGTAGTGCTATAACTAGGGTTTGCTGAATAAGTATGAGTGGTAGGGGTAGAATCCAGAATCCAGAATCCAGAAGTCAGGAGGAATGGGAATTATAGAAGAAGTAGTCAGAAGAATCGGATATAGTGATTTTCTACCCCTCGAAATGCCGAAAATCTTAGATTTTTGAACCATTACCACCTAAAAGCGGGTACTCCCTTAGTACCTGAAAAGGGTAAAACCTTTACCTGTCAAGACGCGTGATATTTAATCAGCAAACCCTAACTATGAAATTTAAACTTTCGACTTGTGTAAAACTTGTGGAAAACTTGTGGAAAAATCTAGAATCTGGACTATTAATTGGATCAAAACAACTATAGCGCTATGGAAATATTTTAGGACATTCCTCTATTGCCTGTTCCCTGTCCCCAGTTCTGGTGTTCCCTTACAACTAAAGTTTATTGTTCTGACCAAAAGATGTAGTGCTATAAACTGAAACCGAAAAGGTTGCATCACCTCAAAAATACAAGCTAATCCAAAATTGTATTTCAAACCAACAGTGATTTTTTCCACAGGTTTTCCACAAGCTATTTATTTCTGAAAGCATTGATATAACTAATAATTTTTTAGAGTTTTCCACATTTTCCACAGATATTAATTCGATCTTTTATGACTGATATTTTTCATCCAATGCTAGATATCTAGATTCCTCAAGTTAAGAATGTTAGGATTTCAGTTCGAGGTGAATTTTCTTAAAAAACCCTCTGGTTCCTTATATAACTAACTAAACTCTAATGAAATTAACTTGTACTCAAAGTGACTTAAATAGTAATCTTTCTCTGGTAAGTCGCGCAGTTCCTTCTCGCCCTACTCACCCAGTATTGGCAAATGTTTTATTAATAGCAGATGTAGAAAATCAATGCTTAGAATTAACAGGGTTTGACTTAAGTTTAGGTATTCGTTCAAATTTTCCAGCAGTTGTAGAAACAGGTGGGAGTTTTACTTTACCTGCCAAATTATTTAATGATATTGTCTCCAGATTACCAGACGGTAATATTACTATTGATGATGATGAAGGGGAAGCGATCGCTACTCTTACTTCTACATCTGGACGTTATGAAGTCCGAGGTATGGGAGGGGAGGAATATCCAGAGTTACCAAAGGTGGAAGAGGGGGAGGTTATACATTTACCACCGGAAGCTTTAATTAATGGTTTAAAGGGAACTCTGTTTGCCACAAGTCCTGATGAAACAAAACAAGTGTTAACTGGAGTACATTTAAAGGTACAAAAAGATGGTTTAGAATTTGCAGCAACTGATGGTCATAGATTAGCAATTGTTAAGACTGAAAGTGTGACACCAGAGGATGAGTCAGAAGTAGAAGAAATTGAAGAAATTGAAGAGTTTGAAGTAACAATTCCTGCAAAAGCTTTACGAGAAATTGAACGAATGATTGGAATGGATCAATCATCTGAAGCTGTTGCTTTGAGATTTGATGAAGGTCAGGTAATTTTTGAGCTAGGAGAACAATGTTTAACTAGCAGAAAATTGGAGGGTCAATATCCAGCTTACGGACAATTATTACCTGATAAGTTTACTAATCAAATTAATGTAGATAGGAAACAATTTTTAGGAGCAGTGGAAAGAATTGCTGTTTTGGCTGACCAGAAAAATAATATTTTGAAGTGTTCTATTGATAGTGTTAATCAGGAGATTTCTTTATCTGTAGATGCTCAAGATGTTGGTAGTGGTAGAGAGTCTATGGCGGCACAAATTTCTTCTGATGAACCGGAAGAAATTGCTTTTAATGTTAAGTATTTGATAGAGGGATTAAAGGCTATTCCTTCAGCTTCGGAGATTTCTATTCAGTTAAATACTGCTACAAGTCCGGTGGTTTTAAATCCATTGGGTGGGGTGAAAATGACTTATTTAATTATGCCTGTTCAGTTGAGAAATTAGTTGCTTCAAGTGATTTTAAAATCGTAAGTTTATCGTGGCAGATTGGATGATTTTATATATCTAAATTTGCCCGATTTTTTTAACCCACATTCCGCACGACAAAATGTAGCATAATACCAATTTGATAAATGTTTGCTACAAATAGCTAGGGTATTTATTAGAATCAAGAATTCAGAATCAAGAATTCGTATGGGGATAGATTTAATACCATTTTTGATGTTGTAAATTATCTTTTTCGTCAAATAGACTTTATTTGAAAGTTTATTTATGATTCTTATTATTCGTAACATTCTTTTTTCAAAATGGTATAAAAGGTGAGTAGTCAGTAGTCAGTAGGGAATGATGCCGATTAATTGTCTGGCGTTTTTTAAGTATTTATATTTAATATTTTCCTGAGAATTTGACTTCTGAGAAAGCTCAATGAAGATAAATTTTACAGTATAAATACTGATCGAGCTACCATTTTTTATGCTACTTTTGATATTATGAATTGATGTGCGAAACGTGGGTTTTAAGGGAGTATATGCTAAAATATATCATAACTTAATATACTCAAAAAGAAACCGGGTTTATATCCCTAATTAGGGTTTGTTGAATAAAGTCTTTTTGTTCTTTGCAGGAGATAGGAGACAGGAGAAATGGAAATTTAGAGGAGGTAGGAGTTAAGAATTGTCTCTCAATTTTTCTGCCATAATCATCCCAAAATACTAGATTTTTGAATTTTTTCCACCAAAAAAATGGTACTTTTTTTCAACTCTAAAACGCTAAAATCAATATCAGTCAAGACTTTTATAATTAATCAGCAATTCCTAATTATTTCTCATCAGAAATTTTTCTGAATCGACCCAGTTTCTGGGTAATTTATAATATTTATAAACATCATTAAAGGGTAATTATGTCTGTAGAATTAAAACGGCGACAATTTACTGTTAAAGAATACGATCTAATGGTTGAAGCAGGTATTCTTAAAAACGATGACAGAGTAGAATTAATAGCAGGAGAAATTATTCAAGTGGCACCTATGGGTTTGCGTCATGCTTCTTGTTTAAGACGTTTAAATAGGATTTTTAATAAACTATTGTACAGCAAAGTAATAATTGACACTCAAATTCCCATCCAGTTAAATGATGAGAGTGAACCTGAACCAGATTTAATTCTATTACAATGGCGTGATAATTTTTATGAGGAAAAACATCCTCAACCAGAGGATATATTTTTATTGGTAGAAGTCGCAGATTCAACTATTAAGTATGACCGAGAAATCAAGATACCTTTGTATGCTGAAAATGGAATTTCTGAGGTGTGGCTGATAGATATTAATCAACAATTAGTAGAGGTTTATCGGCAAGCAAAAGGGAATAGTTATCGGGATGTGCAGCAATTTTTTCGAGGAGATATTTTAACTATTGAAGCTTTTGATGATATTAATTTAACTGTCGAGCAAATTTTGGGATAATACCAATTTTATAAGTGTTTGCTACAAATAGGTAGGGTACTTCTTAGGATTCAGGAGTCAGGAGTCAGGAGTCAGGAGTCGTATGGGAATAGATTTAATACCAGTTTTTAGGTCATAAATTCTCTTTTTTGTCAAAGGGACATTTCCTGCAATTTTTTTTTATTGCACTTATTATTCGTAACATTCTTTTTTCAAAATGGTATCATGACTAATCAAAAAATAGACATAGAAGAACTACTAACAAATCTCTACAACTCTTTCGATCCATTTCAACCATTACCAGCAGGAGACCCTCTTTATGTTGACTGTAAAAAAGTCCGAGGAGATGGAGATGTTTTACGAGATTTAGGCAGAAAAATTAAGCGTTCAAAGAGGATGACTTGTCAACTTTATGCTGGTCATCGAGGGGCAGGAAAATCGACGGAATTACTTAGACTTAAACAATATCTGGAATCAGAGAAAATATTTGTGGTTTATTTTGCTGCGGATGAACAAGATATTGATGCGGAGGATGCGGAATATACAGATATTTTACTGGCTTGTACTCGTCATTTATTGCAAGATTTAAAAGACGCTGCTGAACCTAATTCTGTAGTTAATTGGTTAAAAGATCGTTGGCAAGAATTGAAGGATTTAGCTCTGACAGAAATTGATTTTGAGAAGGCAACTATTGATGTAAAAATATCTGCTTTTGCTAAACTTACAGCAAATTTAAGGGCAGTACCAACTCTCCGTCAGCAAATTAGGCAGAAAATTAATCCCCACACTGTCACTCTGATTAAAGTTTTAAATGATTTTATTGATGATGCTAAGAAAAATTTACCCAATGGTTGTACAGAATTAGCAGTAATAGTTGATAACTTAGACCGAATAGTGCCTGTTATTCAAGAGGATAAACGGACTAACCACGACCATATTTTTATAGACCGCTCCGAACAATTAAAAGCATTAAATTGTC
This sequence comes from Okeania sp. SIO3B5, assembly GCF_010692555.1. Classification (GTDB taxonomy): domain Bacteria; phylum Cyanobacteriota; class Cyanobacteriia; order Cyanobacteriales; family Microcoleaceae; genus Okeania. The sequence goes on from NZ_JAAHHG010000060.1 coordinate 19,306, forward strand.
ACATTATTTATACAGTTCCTATTTCTATGGTCTACTCCCATAGAGCAGCAGATTTGAGAGAATTTTATACAGCTCCCCAGGTTTTACCGATGATTATGGTGCAGAAACCTGATGGTAGTAAATATGAACCAGGATTTAATAAAATTAAGGAGTTAATTATCAAGCGAGTGGAACAATTTGCTCCTAATCTTTCCCTAGAAACAGACTTATTTGATCGTGAAGAAACTTTGAATCAACTCTGTATAATGAGTGGCGGTCATGTGCGGAATTTACTATTATTAATTCAGTCAGCTTTTGACTATACGGATGATTTACCTATTCCGAGAAATGCTATCCGCAGGTCAATTACAGATGCTAGAGATATTTATCGGAAAACTGTGGATGATAATCAATGGATAAGGTTAGCTGAAGTGGCATTTTCTAGGGAAGTTCCTAATGATGATAATTACCGTAGTTTAATGTTTAATCGCTGTATTTTGGAATATTGTTATTATGATGATGAGGGAGAAAAGCGACGTTGGTATGATGTTCATCCGTTGATTAAGGGGACTCCTGAGTTTAAGAAAGCTGTTGAAAGTGTTAGTCAGAAAGTTCAGTAGTATATGGAATTTTCTCTACTATTGCTTATAGAGCAATCATTATTCATTTTGTGAAGCACCATAACTTGAGAGGTGAGTAGGGAATTTTCTCTACTATTGCTTATAGAGCAATCATTATTCATTTTGTGAAGCACCATAACTTGAGAGGTGAATATGGGATTTTTTCTACTATTGCTTATAGAGCAATCATTATTCATTTTGTGAAGCACCATAACTTGAGAGGTGAGTAGGGAATTTTCTCTACTATTGCGTATAGAGCAATCATTATTCATTTTGTGAAGCACCATAACTTGAGAGGTGAGTAGGGAAATTTTTCTACTATTACGTATAGGGCAATCATTAATTCATTTTGTGAAGCACCATAACTTGAGAGGTGAGTAGGGAAATTTTTCTACTATTGCGTATAGAGCAATCATTAATTCATTTTGTGAAGCACCATAACTTGAGAGATGAATAGGGGAATTTCTCTACTATTGCTTATAGAGCAATCATTGATTCATTTTGTGAAGCACCATAACTTGAGAGATGAATAGGGAAATTTTTCTACTATTGCGTATAGGGCAATAATTGATTCATTTTGTGAAGCACCATAACTTGAGAGATGAATAGGGGAATTTTTCTACTATTGCTTATAGAGCAATCATTGATTCATTTTGTGAAGCACCATAACTTGAGAGATGAATAGGGAAATTTTTCTACTATTACGTATAGAGCAATAATAGTTTCATTTTGTGAAGCACCATAACTTGAGAGATGAGTAGGGAAATTTTTCTACTATTGCGTATAGAGCAATAATAGCTTCATTTTATGAAGCACCATAACTTGAGAGGTGAGTAGGGAAATTTTTCTACTATTGCGTATAGAGCAATAATAGCTTCATTTTATGAAGCACCATAACTTGAGAGGTGAGTAGGGAAATTTTTCTACTATTGCTTATAGAGGAATAATTGATTCATTTTATGAAGCACCATAACTTGAGAGGTGAAAATGAAGCAAGCGATCGCTCAGAATAAGACTAACAAATTAATCAGTATATTCGTGGCATAATCCGTGTGAGTATCTCAAAAGCTATGAACCAAGATTTAACAGACTGGGATGAGAATTTATTAAAAGACCCAGAAACAGAATATAAAGCTATAGTTAGGTCTCTCAAAAGAACGTCTGGTTTTAGATTATTGTTTGTAGAATGTTCTCCCGCAGAAGGAACAAAATTAATTCAGAAAATTAAGGAAGATATTCCTCAGAAAAAAATCGAAGTTTTGCCGTTAAATGAACCAACAAATAATTTATATAATCTGGTTGCTGGTTTGCCCAATAGACAGGATATTAATATTTTATTTGTGACAGGACTGGAAAATTCTCTGTATGAATATGAGTTGAATAAACTGAAAAATGGTTGGAGTAGTAATGAGAGATATAGTTACAGTGAAAAAGGTGTACCTCCAATTTTAAGTCACCTGAATCAACATCGAGAAAAATTCAGGGATGACTTTAATATTTGCTTTGTTTTTATCCTGCCTGTCTATGCTTTGAAATATTTTATTCATCGTTGCCCGGACTTTTTTGATTGGCGTTCTAATACATTTGAATTTAAGTCCGATCCAGAGTTAGTAGCTCAAGAATCATCTCGAATTATTGAAGAAGGAAATTATCAGAAATATCAGAGTTTCAGCTCTGAAGAAAGAAGACAAAAATTTTTGGATATTCAAAATTTAATTGAAGATGAAAATAATCCTGATGAACAAAAAGGAAAACTATTAGTTAAGCAGGGATTAATACTAGCATCAGAAAGTAAAAATGAAGAGGCGATCGCTGCTTATGATAAGGCTCTAGAAATTAAACAAGACTATTACAAAGTTTGGAATGCTAAAGGAAATGCACTAAGATATTTAGGCAGATATGAAGAGGCGATCGCTGCTTATGATAAGGCTCTAGAAATTAAACCATATTTTCACGAAGCTTGGTACAATAAAGGCATTGTTATGTCAGATTTAGAGAGATATAAACAGGCGATTTCTGCTTATGAAAAGGCTCTCGAAATTAAACAAGACTTTCACGAAGCTTGGAGTAAAAAAGGCGATGCTCTGTTAGACTTAGGCAGATATGAAGAGGCGCTCGCTGCTTGTGAAAAGGCTCTAGAAATTAAACAAGACTTTCACGAAGCTTGGTACTATAAAGGCGCTGCCCTAAGATTTTTAGGCAAATATGAAGAGGAAATTGCTGCTTGTGAAAAGGCTATAGAAATTAAACCAGACTATGGCTATGCTTGGAATGGTAAAGGCATTGATCTGTTCTATTTAGGCAGATATGAACAGGCAATTTCTGCTTTTGAAAAAGCTATAGAAATTAAACCAGACTTTCACTATGCTTGGTTCCATAAAGGCTATGTTCTGTCTTATTTTGGCAGGTACGAACAAGCAATAGCTGCTTGTGAAAAAGCTATAGAAATTAAACCAGACTTTGACCATGCTTGGTATTTTAGAGGTGCTTTGCTGTGGAGACTACTCCGTTTTAAAGAAGGTTATGCTAGCATAATGAAAGGCAGGGAAATTAATCCTTATTTTCCTGTAGATTATTTTTATAAAAATATAAAAAGACTTCCCACCGGTAAAAGCGGGTGGTATAACTTGAAAGAATTTTTTATTAAACTTTTGAGAGTTATAGTTCTAAAAATATGATAATTTTACCTCAACTAGACTCAGAACTATTTAGAACAACATGAGTAGGCGATCGCTGCTTATGAAAAAGCTATAGAAATTAAACCATATTATCACTATGCTTGGAATGGTAAAGGCAATACTTTATTACAGTTAAAACTTGATCAACAAGCAATAGTCACATATAAAAAGTCTCTAGAAATTAAACCAGACTATGAAAGTTCTATTACTAATATTGGCTTAGTTAAATATGAAATGGGAAAAATAGATGAAGCAATAGAAAATTGGCAAGCTGTACTTGAAATTAATAACCAATTTGTAGAATCTAAATTAGCATTAGGAGTTGCCCTCTACAACAAAGGCAAAATTCCAGAAAGTTTAACAATAGCTGAAGCAGCATTAAAATTAGATAAAAATTGGGGAAACTTGCAACGTCTGAAAAAATAACTTTGGGGGGATAAACTATTAGTAGATGCAGCCAAATTATTAGAAAATCCTCAGATAAAAGTCTTATTATCAGAGAACAAGGAATAGGGAGTAGAGAAAGATTATTTCTCCCTTTTTTTCAACATTTACTCCTTCTTCCTTCTTCCCTCTTCCTTCTTTCTTCAGAAAAAAGAACTTTGGGGCGACAAACTATTAGCAGATGTAGCAAAATTATTAGAAAATCCTCTGATAAAAGCTTTACTATCAGAGAACAAAGAATAGGGAGTAGAGAAAGATTATTTCTCCCTTTTTTTCAACATTTACTCCTTCTTCCTTCTTCCCTCTTCCTTCTTTCTTCAGAAAAAAGAACTTTGGGGCGACAAGCTATTAGAAGATGCAGCCAAATTATTAGAAAATCCTCAGATAAAAGTCTTATTATCAGAGAACAAAGAATAGGGAGTAGAGAAAGATTATTTTTTCCTTTTTTTCAATTTTGGGGGATGCGTGGGGGCTTGGATGTAGCAAATTTCTCAAACAACCTCTAATGTTGATTAGTTGGAAACTTTTGGTAGGAATTTTCCCCTAAACTTCCTTTAAAAATTATTTGACTGATAACTGATAACTGATAACTGAAATTTGCCCCCCTGGCCCCTCAATTCTGGGGGGAACAAGAATTCATTAACTGGTAAAAGTCCCCCAATTTTGGGGGATGCGCGGGGGCTTTAATGTAGCAAATGAGACTTCTCAAATAACCTCTCAGATAAAAGCTTTATTATCAGAGAACAAGTAATAGGGAAGGGTAATTATCCATTATCCATTAATGAAATAGTTATTAATTAATAAACAATTAGATATGGTAAATGAATTAAGGGAAGGAGATAATCTAGTTCCAGTTAACTATGACAGTTTACTACAACAAATTTTAAAGAAATTACCAGAACAAAATCTGTTTAAAATATCGAGCGATAGCCGACGTTTACTGATAAATATTGATGAGATAGCTGCATCTATTGCTACTACCAATATTCAAAATCCTTTAAGCACTACGAAGGGGGTTCGTGTTGCTAGTGTAAATTTTGTAAACCGAGAAAAATTTCTGACTCAAATACAAGAAATAAAAGACTATTTGATAACTAATTTAGAGTCTACAGAAGGAATAGGAGATATTGCTAGTTTTGTCGATAGTTTAATTGTGAATTTAACAGATTTTCAGGGGCGTGCTAATAAGCTAGGTTTAGCTTATCCTTTTAACGAAAGCTATACAGAATTGCAAAAACAAGAGTTGATTTTAGATTCTCAACTTCCTGGTAGTAATTCTTTACTGAAATTCCATAAACTGACAATTACAGTGGGAAATATTGGGGAGTTTCAGTATCAGCTAGAAGCAGCAATTAAACGGAATATTCAAAACAATTTTGATTCGGACGATCCAGAAGATATAGAAGATGTTTATAATCTTTTAGAAAAAAAAGTTGAGGATAAAAATTCAGATTTTAACCAACTACAAAGACTTGTAGATGAAGAAACGTTAGGGAAACTGAAAAAGGAAGCAAAAATTATATATCTAGAACATTTATTAGCGAATATTGAGACTAATGATAAGTTAGGAGTTATTTATCTGACAGACTTAATTCGGCGCTTGAAGTTAATTGAGCAATATATTAATGATGAGTCTAAAGCGGATGGAGATTATGATGTTTCTTATGGTGGAGAAAAATTTAATTACCGAGATATTTTTGCTCGTGCTGAAGTTTTTGATGCACTGCCAATTATTCCAATTATTGATGGTAATTTGGGAGAAACTACAAATAGAGAAACGGGAGAAACTCAATTTGTTTTGGGTTTGAAAATGAAATTAGATGGCAAAGTACAAGCTAGGAGTGGAAAAGAAGTATTTGATTATAATTTGGAGATAATTACTCAAAATAATCAGGAGGAAAATGAGGAATTAAAGGCTAATCCAGACAAAAGGAAAACTTGGGCAAGAAAAATATTAACACGAGCATTTTTATACTATTTTGTATTTTCTTGCCCAGACTCAAATGCAAAAAATTATCATTCTGATGATGAGTTAACTTATAAGCCTATATCTAAATTTGACGAGCAAGTTTTGCCTGTATTGAAAGGAGATAATGATGCTGAAAAGGATAGTATTTTTCGGGGGTTGGTAAAAGGATTTGAGAAATATGGAGTCAAGGAAAAAATCAATAGGTTAAGGGGTTTAATCAGAAACTTTTTAGAGAGAGGGAAAAAATTACCTAACTGCATAGAAAATCGTCAAATTTGTATTAATAAACGAATTCTCAAAACTGATACTGAGAGTCTGTTTCAAGGTAGTTTTTTTCATAATGATTTGAAAGAAAATTATAAGAAATGTCTGAGGTATATTTTTCTGGTTGAGGAAGGAACAAATAATCGAGCGGTATGTCAGCTACCTGCTAGTATCAAGATAGAAGATGTCCGTTATTTTGAGGGAAGCGATCGCCAAAATTTTCAGTGGGAATATGATGTAGAAGGAATTAAAACATTACCTGTAATGTGGATACCTGATACAGATACTTGTCGGCGAATTTATCACGAAAATTTTGTGCAGAAAGGATATAAGTTGATTCTGTTTAGTTACAATAATCAACGTTTAAATCCAGAGAAAAATCAATTAAATTCGACTCAAGCATTTATCTATCGTTTTACTTGGATATTGTTATCTTATCTTTGCCTACATATTTTATTAGAGCAATATTCAGAAACAGAAAAAGAATTATTTATTCCCATGGTGCGACTCCATGAGGGAACCCACGAAAATCCTTTTCCTGCTGAAAAGTTTCTGGCTAATCTTGCCAAAACATTAGCTTTTATTTTCAGTAAAAAATATCGGTGTAACTCTCAAGGTTTCCGGGTTAATAAACCACCTACTCCTTTCAATATTAGAAATGGTTTAAACTCCTTATACTCTGTACTGCCTAAAAAGTTTAGCTTCAATGATAATTCTGACTCTACTTTATTAGATAAACTGGCAATTATTATTGTCTCTAGCAAACTAAGTGATTCTAGAACAGGTAGTCAAAACCGTAAGGATAGAATTGCTAATTTGTTCGGGGAAGTAATAAGTATTCAAAGGTTAGAAAATGGCAGTGTAAAAATTCAACCTTTGACAACATTTTTTGATAACTATCAACTCCGAAATATGTATCAGGAACCACCTATTTTAATGGATACAGTCAGCGAACTTTGCTTACAAGGATATCGACATTTTTTATATGTGGCACAAGCACCTTATACCAGTACATTACATATTACTCAACAAGAAGAAGAAAGATTATATTTTATGTCACCTACTATTATTAACACGATGAAGCAAAGCCGAGATGACATTAAAATATATCCTGTACTTTTTGATAAATATTATGTACACAAATTAAAATTAAAAAAACAGGAGGTGAAATCTTTGTATATTCAAGATACTCGCCAATTAATGAATATTGCTGAAGATAGTAGTCAAAAATCAGTGGTATTTTTCAATTTGTTTAATAGCATTTCTGTGGGTGGGAAAAAAACTGAGGATGAGCGATTTTATAATGGTGTTATTTCCTATTCCACTCTGTTAGGAAAATATTATTCCGGGGTGATGGATGATGAGGATATTCGACAAGGTTTAGTTTATGATAGTGGATTGAAAAATGACATTCTTCAATATTTGACATTTTTCCATTTTTCCCGGTATGAGAAACAAGAGAAAGATAGTAGTAATTTAAGTTTAAAGTTAGATCCTTATGAAAATATTATTGGTGATAAAGCGTTGGGAAGTTTAGCAATTTTTCCTCAGATGACAGAAAGTATTGAGTTTAATACTTTGGCTTTTTTGACAGAGGTTAATGATGCTGTTGATGGAGTTGATTTTTAATGGGAGGTGGGAAAAATAAGTTTTAAATAAATAGTAAGAATATTTCAAAAAGTGGAAAATTTTGAAGATATCTATATCTATATTTAAGAGTCAGAAAAAATCTGCTTTTACCTGACATATCTCTACTAAGTAGACTCTGATATTCTCAGGGAAAATCTCTGAATTTTCGGTAAAAGTCAGAAAGTGGAAAATTCTGAGGATATCTATATCTAAGAATCAGAAAAAATCTGCCTTTAGCTGAGAAACTTCTCTCAACTAGACTCTGACATTCTCAGGGAAAATCTCTGAATTTTCGGCAAAAGTCAGAAAGAGGAAAAATTCCCAATTTTCGACAAAACTCAGAAACTGGAAAATTCTGAGTATATCTATATTTATGAGTTAGGAAAAATTTACCCTTCTCTAGAAATGTCTCTCCAAAGCAGACTCCTAAATTCAAGAGAAATTCCCCAATTTTGGCAAAATTCAGAAACTGGAAAACTCGGAGTATATCTATATATATGAGTTAGGAAAAATTTACCCTTCTCTAGAAATGTCTCTCCAAAGCAAACTCCTAAATTCAAGGGAAATTCCCCAATTTTCGGCAAAATTCAGAAACTGGAAAACTCGGAGTATATCTATATATATAAGTTAGGAAAAAATTATCCTTCTCTAGAAATGTCTCTCCAAAGCAAACTCCTAAATTCAAGGGAAATTCCCCAATTTTCGGCAAAATTCAGAAACTGGAAAATTCGGAGCATATCTATATATATTGAGTTAGGAAAAATTTACCCTTCTCTAGAAATGTCTCTCCAAAGCAAACTCCTAAATTCAAGGGAAATTCCCCAATTTTCGGCAAAATTCAGAAACTGGAAAACTCGGAGTATATCTATATATATTGAGTTAGGAAAAATTTACCCTTCTCTAGAAATGTCTCTCCAAAGCAAACTCCTAAATTCAAGGGAAATTCCCCAATTTTCGGCAAAATTCAGAAACTGGAAAACTCGGAGTATATCTATATATATAAGTTAGGAAAAAATTATCCTTCTCTAGAAATGTCTCTCCCAACTAGACTTGGAAATTCTGAGGAAAAATTCCCCAATTTTGGCAAAACTCAGAAACTGGAAAACTCGGAGTATATCTATATATATGAGTTAGGAAAAAATTATCCTTCCCTGAGATATCTCTCCAAAGCAGACTCCTAAATTCAAGTAAAATTCCCCCAATTTTCGGCAAAACTCAGAAAGTGAAAAATTCTGAGTATATTTATATTTATGAGTTAGGAAAAATTTACCCTTACTTGAGATAATGTTAATTGAAAAACTTGAGTAATCTAAAACTACTATCAATCAAAAGGAGAATAGTATGCCAATTGCTGAAAATTTAGGAAGTTTATTTGAAGTGGGATTTAATATTGGGATACTTGCCGATATTCAACACCAGAAATATCAAAATTATTTTGGTGATTTATATCATCAAGATTTAGAAAAACTGAAATTACCAACTCTGGTTAGAAAAATCGCAGATGCAGAAAAAATATCTGACACAGAGAGTATTAAAAATCTGGAAAGATGGAGTGAATATTTTATCCAGAAAGGATTTATTGCTGGATTAAATTTTTTTCGTGAATATATCAAGTCAACTGCTTGGAAACTCCACCTCAGAAAACCGGAAATTTTATACTATCAATGTAGCTTTGATGGAGATAATGCTTTTGGTTCTAACCCCAAGGATAGGCAACAAACAACCAGCAAATTATTATCTCAATTTTTATCTACTGATGTTTTAGATATTCAATTAAACAACTACGTTATCAAGTACCACAAAAAAGGAGAATTTTTACAAGCAGATACTTTAATTCTGTTACGTTATCGCAGAGAAATTAGAATTATTTGTGTAGACTTGTCGATATTTTCCATCAAGTCAATGGAAGATTTATTAGCACTGGATAATATAGAAGTATTGCGCCGAATGTTGATGAGAGATATTAAACATATACGCTCTAAAAGTGTTTTTTCTAAACTGCGAATAGATACGGGAGATACTCAGGATTTTGGTTTAGATTTTTCCCCAGATTTAAAACGATATTTTACTGCTTTTAAACGTAAGGATAAGGAAACTACTAAGTTAATTCAAGCTGGTGCTTATGCTTATAGTTTCTATAATTTTCTGCAAAAAGAGACCGATATATTAGATAACTCTAAGTCATTACTTTTTAATGTAGTGGGATATAGCGATGTAGCTGCCGCTAGGCTCCGCCAACGCAACATTAGTTCTCTCTGTTTACAACCAAAAAATATTAATATTCTTGAGACTTGTGCAGAGATTTATCAAAATGAACCGAAGGAGCAAGAGATAAAAAATGCCCGTCAGGAAGTTTTGGAAAAAATCAAACTCAATGCTAAAAAAAGTTTTCAAAATGGTAGAAAATTTATCCAAGAATTATCTGTAGAAAATTTTCAGGAGAAGGGGGATAAAATTACTCCAGTAGTTCATCAAGAAAAAATTGATGGTTTCTTTAATTCAGTAGGAATTATCCCAGATGAGTTAGCAAAAAAAAATGGATATTACTCCCAAGTTAACTTTAAGAAATGCTCATGCTGAATTAATTACAAAAGCTCTGAAAAGTGATAAAACTTATGTATTTTTAACAGGTAATCCAGGCATAGGAAAAACAACAGCGATCGCCAACTTTCTCAAATCTCATATTGAAGATGGATTTCTATTATTTTATGTTAGTCCTCGCACTCAAGTTAATGTCGATTTAATCAATAAGTTTAAGTCTAAAACTGACGAGTCTTTATGCAGCGATAAAATATTTGGTCTCACTACAAATTCCATTCTTATTAAAGAAAATAATGGCAAACCTACAGTTAGTTATCATTCCAATCTTCGTCAAGATAATTTCATTAAAAATACTGTCAATTTTACCCATAAGGGTTTAGTTTCCAAACATCCACAAAAAACTGCCCACAAAAAGTCGCGATTTTACAGAGAAACTCAAGATAATATTAAAGACATTGGGGAAAAAAATGCAGGAGTTCTCGATAGTATCTGCCAGGGAATATATACAACTATCAATCAAAATATATCTAATAATATTGTCGCTACAGTCTCGATTCAATCTTTAAGAAAAACATCAAATGGTGGAGATACTCTAAACCATCTCCGGAAAATATTCAAAGATGCTTATCACCGAAATACAGGTGTGATTCCTGAAAAAATGCAAGAAATTTCTCAGAGAATAAAGCATATATTCATCATGATAGATGAAGTAACCGGAGATGATAGTGGGGTAAATTTTTTGCATGGAATTAAGGAATTTTTGAAAGATTATGATTTGACTAACCCTAAGCTTAAATTTAATACAAAAGTTATTGTTGCTGATGCTTCTATTGTCGAAAAAGAGGTTATTAAACAACACTTATCTCAGACTTCTCCAGAACCAGACAAAATTTATTTTCGGTCTGTAGGAGCAAATAGCAATTCGCCCATACAAGTAGATAATTTTGACTTTAATAAACAACCAGCAATTGCTATTAATACTAATTCTTATCCTGCTAGTAGTTTAGATATAACTTATAAAGTTTTCCTCCAATGTTATAAATTTAATGAAGCTAAATTTAAAGATGACAATAAGCAGTTAATCAAAACGGTTGAAGCCAATATTTTATCCGATATAAATTATTATTTAGATCATCCCGAATCTAGTCAAATCTTAGTTTATATTCAAGATAAACAGAAACTACAAAAATTAATAGACAAAATTAGTAATTCTCGAAAATTTGAACAATATAAAGACTATCTACAAATACACGCTAATTTATCCGATGAAAAAAAGAGCAAAATTGAAGGATGTAAACAAGACGTCAAAGTTGTATTTATGACATCTTCAGCAAGTCGAGGTTTATCCTTTCCTAAAGCCAAAATAATGTTAGTAGAAATTCCTAAATTTCAAATAGAAAGAAATTTAATGGAAATCATACAAGTTATCTATAGGGCGCGGGGAGAATATTGGGAAAATAACACAGCAAAAACTTTAGATAATCAACCAAAACAAATAACCTTTTATTTGAGCGATCGCGCCATTTATTACCCTCAAGAAGAAAATACATCTCCACAAGACTATGCTGAAGAAAAAAAATTATCCTTAGCAGAAAGTTTATTAAATATCTGGGATATTTTATTAATTCTCAAATTGTCAATAATGACACGAATAACTGGTGCAGGTAGTTTAGGAATGAAACAATTTATGATGATTCCTATTGGTGGAAAATCTATTTCTGCTGCTGGAAATACATTTAGTAGTCAAGTGACAAATCTCATTAGAGAGTTAAAAAATGAACATCGTCGTCATCCTCAAAAACAAACTCTTCAAGATGTTTATACAAGTTTGAGAAAAATTTTTAGCAGTGCAGATTTTGTCTTACTTGAAGATGAAAATAAATCTAAAAAATCAGATTCCCAATATCGTTCTTATCTTTCACTGATAGAATCTTTTAACCAAAAATTTTCCCACTATTGTCACCAACTTGATAGATTACTAGATTTTGGCAATATCGAAACAGGTTATGTCACAGGCAATTTATTAGTAGTTCCTATTTCTGAACATAGATTAGAAGAAACTTATTTGATGAAATTAGAATCACAAATTAGACAGTTTGCTAATAATGAATTAGTCGAAAAAATGAAGAAAATTAGCATAAATAAAGATTATCCACCTAATCTCATATCTGCAATAAAAGGTAGTGTTTTAGAATTTGTTGAATTGCTGAATGGCGATATTAATAGAACCCAATGGTTTGAACAAAATAGTCAAAACTTAGACCAATATTATGCTCTACCATTGTTTGTATTGATGAATAGAGAATTGATGAGTGAATATTTTAAGGAGGAACCCGAAGAAGAAGAAGAAACAGAATTTAGAACCCTCTTATCCAAATATGTTCATTACCTTTATCCTGCCTATAATACCCTACCCATTGGTAGAAAATATCGAGAATTTCCCTTTATTATTTTTCGTAGCTATAGTTTAGGAGAAATGCGAGAAAAAATTTATAGCGATCGCTATCTTTTAACTTCCAATGAATTGAATATTCTCAACTTAATTCTTTGTCGAGATGAGAAAATCTAAACTCGAAAACCCAGGTAAAATCTTTAGAATTTTCTGTTACTACCAATTTGATAAATGTTTGTTACAAATGGTAGGGACATTGCATGCAACGTCCCTAAAAAAGAAGTAAGAGGGAAGAAAGAAGAAGGGGTAAATATTGAAAAAAAGGGAAAAAAGATAGAAATAACTATCTCAAATGAACTGGAGCAGCTATTTTTACGATCGATATCTACCTTTTTGTAGCATTCTTTTTTCAAATAAGAATCCCCCGTTACAACGCTATGCTTTATAAACATCTTTCTTAACATAAAACTTGACAAAATAGACAAGTTATGTATGAGTGTTTGAGAGACTTTTTCTTCAAAAATCATGTATTGAAAAGTACATTTTTTTGAGAACTTAAGTAGTTTTGTTTAGCTAAATTGACTCTTTCTCCCTTCTCCCCTACTCCCTACTCCCCTGCTCGCCACAAGGTTTTCAGAAGTTCCTTATAAGGGATAGGCGACAACGGGGGAGTATGTCAATTAAGCTTCAGCAACTGCGACATTAGCTTCTTGAGTCACTGGATAAACGCTCACTTTTTTCCTACTCTTACCTTTTCTTTCAAAAGTCACCACACCCTCAACTAAAGCAAATAAAGTATAGTCACTACCGACACCAACATTATTGCCTGGATGGAACTTGCTACCACGTTGCCTAACAAGAATATTGTTAAACTAAGCCAGTTTGTTACCAAACCGACTCGTCTTCAAAACCGTGCGTGAGACTTTCACCTCACACGGCTCCTCTCTTAAACGTCCCTTGTCATGGGTACATCCCTGCCTTAATATCAACATATCGTCAACCCATAAATAACCTTCAGGTAAATCCTGTAACTTTGGTTCTGCGTATGTCTTTTTATCTAAGGCAGTTTTAGTATCGTGGCAATGTCGGTGCAACAATTGTTTGTTCTCATAAGTGTTGTCACCACCTTCAGACCTTGGTTTTATATGGTCAACTTCCAGTAGGTCAGTTGGTCTAAAAGTTAGTCCACAAAGTGCGCATTTATTCTTTTGTCGCTTTAATAGCGTTGTGACTTCTTTCCTTACGCCTGGATGTTTTCCGATTCTGCTACTCCAATAAGTCCAGTCACCGTCATAGGGTGATTTATTAGCTTTTACCTTGATGTGCCTTATAATAGGAACATCTGAGTGTTGGTTTAGTATATACCTGCCATCGTTAAGTACCCAATTTCGGGTTCCGTTGACTTTAGGAAAATACTTTTTCTTTACCCATTTAGCCGACTTATTTGGATGCCTTCTACTTACCCATCTCCATAATCTTCTCCATAAAAGCATATCCATTTTTCTGAATACTTCTTTACTGACTACGGTGGAAAAGTAGTTAGCCCATCCTCTTATTACCGGGTTTATTTTAGCTATAAGAGTTTCTGTAGAGGCGGTTTTATATTTGTCAAATGTATCCGCCAGTTTCCGGTAATGAGTTTTAATACTCTCGGAAGATGGTTTAATCAGAGTTTTAAATCCTTGTTCGGTTGACTTAACTTTCCATTGCCTGATTGTGAATCCTAACAAGTCAAATCCGGGTTTATTACCTTCATATTCTTCCAGGGTGTGGGCAATTTTAGTTTTCTCTGGTCTTAGTTCTAATCCTACCTGGTTTAACCATTCCTGTATAACGGTTTTAGCTTGTACCACTACTTTGATGTCTTCATGTAGGATAACGAAGTCATCAGCATAGCGTATTAGGGAAAGACTCTGTACTTTATTTTGCCAGCCTATTTGGCGACCATTGGGTCTCTTCATGTCTAGGGTTTTGGCAAATTTATTAAGCCTTTCTTCCATACCGTGCAGGGCGATGTTTGCTAGTAAGGGTGATATAACCCCTCCCTGTGGCGTACCTTCCACAGATTCTAGGAATTGATTATTGTCCATCACTCCAGACTTTAACCATTGCTTGATTAACCGTCTATATGGGGATTTTCCAATCTTTCCTAGCAGTGCATCATGGTTAATTCGGTCAAAACATTTAGATATATCAGCATCTAGAACATATTTAGGTTTTTGCTTGATACTACTATAGATGGCCTCTATAGCATCATGTGTTGACCACCGGAAAAGACCATAGCTGTTTGGTTCAAAACGTGCCTCCCATTCTGGTTCCATACCTAACTTAACCAAGGCTTGTAATGCACGGTCGTACATTGTTGGGATTCCAAGAGGTCTCTTTTCATCCGTCCCTGGTTTTGGTATATATACTCTGCGGGTGGGACTTGCTTTAAGGTGGCGTGATGAGAGTAGGTTCACCAAGTTTAATCTTTGTATGGGTGTCAAGTTTTTGATTCCATCTACCCCGGCGGTTTTCT
>NZ_JAAHHG010000600.1 GCF_010692555.1 Okeania sp. SIO3B5
TAGTTTCCAACTAATCCGCATTAACCCAAGCGGGGGGGGCTCCAAGCACTGGATATAACCACGCCTTAGGTGGTTATTGTTTCCAACTAATCCGCATTAACCCAAGCGGGGGGGCAGCTTTTGGCTATCTCTTGCCTGGGGATAACTTTTCGTTTCCAACTAATCCGCATTAACCCAAGCGGGGGGGATATAAAACATAATATATTAGTCATACCATTTACGTTTCCAACTAATCCGCATTAACCCAAGCGGGGGGGCGGTAGGGGAGAAGCGTAAAAACTCGCCTTAAGGTTTCCAACTAATCCGCATTAACCCAAGCGGGGGGGAGTTACGTTTTAGAACCACGACATAGCAAGACTTTCAGACCCCCAAATATACACGCCCCTTTGATAAAAAAATCAACAAGGCAAATTTTGCCAAAATGACGACCCTCAAACCCGCTCCTGGCAAGGCATATACACGGGTTAACGTGAGAATCAGGGTTCCAGCGATTCTGGGAGGCGTGTATGTGGGGTACCATGCAAAGATGAAAAACAACCTTTTAACCACTCCTAAAATACTATAAATGACTAAAAAGCTTCTGCTATTCATTTGTCGAGGTACTTTATACCTTTGCCATTACTTTTTATCTTAACTTTAACCATACAAATTGTCAACCTCTTTTTGGAAGTCAAAAGTCAAAAGCCATTGGAAGTCAAAAGTCAAAAGTCAAAAGTCAAAAGTAAGAAATTATTATAGAAGTCCTTTGAGAAATCAGAAGTAAGAAATTATAAAGTTAGAAATTAGAAGTTACACCAGATTTCAAGTATATGAAGTACAGGTATTAACAATTAAATCTTCTCAATGCGGGCATCTTGCCCGCGATGAGTGTACTAAGGTGGAATCCGCTGTATATAGAACCCCTTTGAGAAAGAAGTTAGAAATTATATAGAATCTAATCATGAAGTCAAAAGTCAAAAGTCAAAAGTCAAAAGTTAGAATTTTTGAAATCAAAAGCAAGAAATTATCAAGTTTAGAAGTCAGAAGTTAGAAATTATATAGAATCTGCTTATATGGTATATTTTTATAATTCTATAATTACTTCAATCTCTCGTACTCTCTTACCGAAAAAATTTTGGTTTAAAGCCTTCCCTCAATCGGGGATAGTAAAGAAAAATTTTCCTTTGAATCAATCCTATCCGTTTTAAAGGAAAGGTCATTATTAATTATTAATTATTAATTATTAATTGTTGAACATTTAACTATCTCAGTCCAATACTTATTATTTCTCAGAAAATGCACGCAGAAAAGTTACCACCTCAAACATTTCATCGAGTCCGTCCACCATCTCGGCTAGCCAAGAAACGTCCATTAAAAGTACGTCGGCGAGTTAAAACAAAAAATACAAAACTAACATTATCCCAGTTAAAATATAAAAATATCCTCATATTAGTCGCCATATTAATGACTGCAAGCTGGGTTATTACCCTACCTTTCAGAAGTCGCACAACTTCACCCACAGCTCAACCTTCTCCTCAAACCTCAATATCACCTACTCTCGTACCACCCTATGTACGCCCAGTTCCTCAACAAACTCCAGAAGACTTAGGATTTGCCTACAATGTTCGCAGACAACCCCCTCTACGTTATAACCCTCAACTACAGGAAATAGTTGATGAATTAGTTAAAATTTCTGAAGAAAAAGGCTTACCAACAGAACCCTTATCTATTAGTTTAATAGATGTTAGTAAGCAAGATATTCATACGTTTGCCGGATATCAAAGCCAAGAAGTGAGATATCCTGCCAGTGTCTCTAAATTATTTTGGATGGCTGCATTTTATGGGGCAGTAAAAAAAGGTTTAGTTGAAGACGAATCTAAGTTTCATGAAGACTTGAGAGCAATGATGCAGAAGTCTCATAATGATTCTGCAAGTAAAATTTTAGATGCAATTACTGATACTAGATCGGGGAAAACATTAGAAGGAAAAGAATTAGAAAAGTGGTTAGAAAAAAGAAAGTCAGTCAACGAATTTTTCCATAAAGCAGGTTATGAAAATTTAATAGTTAGCACAAAAAATTATCCTCGATATTCTCCTAGTCAAGAAGGCCCTGTAGGTCGCGATCGCCAACTCAGGAAGAAAAATGGTAAGTTTCTCAGAAATTTGATTTCCACCGATCATGCAGCAAGACTAACCTATGAAATATATACCAGGCAGGCAGTTTCACGGCAATATAGTACAAGAATGGCTTATTTGTTAACTAGAGATTTAACACCTGAAGTATGGCAAAACGATCCCTACAATGGAATCAAAGGTTTTCTCGGCGAATCTTTACCTAGCAATATTTATTTCGGTTCTAAAGTTGGTTTCACTAGCAAGCATCGTATGGATGTAGCATTTGTGAGAACTTTGGATGATCAAGCTATTTATATTCTGGCAGTCTTTGCAGAAGATCGTGCTTACGCCGCAGATGAGAAAATATTCCCCAAACTGTCTCGTCATGTTTACGATCGCATGATGGCATTGAATAGCTCTCGAAAAGAGGGAGTAGGGAGTAGGGAGTAGGGCTGTTTCATTCTCGATAGACACGGGGAGGTGGAGACACGGGGAGGTGGAGACACGGAGACACGGAGACGCGGAGACACGGGGACACGGGGAGGTGGAGACATGGAGACACGGGGAGGTGGAGACACGGAGACGCGGGGACGCGGAGACACGGGGATGGAGGTTTTTAAGTGGTGTTCCCTTCAGAGCTTAAAGCCACTTATTGACTGAAAAATCGGCAAATTTTGGCAAATTTCACTGTTCCACTATCCCCTAATCTCTGGTTCTCCCTAAATCCTTAATCTACAATACTTTAAAACAGCCCTGAGGAGTAGGGGGAAAGAATTGATGAATAAAAGTGGAATGATTGATTTTATTTTTTACAGCATATTTCGGGTAAATGATGTACAGGGTGAATGGTGAAAATATTGCAGTGCGGGCATCTTGCCCGCGATGAGTGTACCTCATAACAGCGGAAAGTGCTGTATTATTGAAGGTGTCTAATTTTAAGTAAGCTAACTTTGTCTCATTGGATACAGATGCAATTACGTCATTTAAGTTATTAGTAAGCCTCCTATAGTCAGAGCTATGCTAACAGTACCGACTGCTGAGGTGCTTATTTAGGGGTTACTGAAAAAGCTTGAAAACATTGACTGATATTGGTTTTAGCAATTTTTAGTCCCGAAATTGTACAAGCTTTTAGGTCAAAAAGGTGCAAAAAGTTAGCAGAAAAAGTTTAGTAGGACAGAAAAATTAAGAGATAATTGTTCCAACTACATCTTCTATAACTCCCATTCCTCCTGACTCTTAACTACTCCCTACTCCCTACTCCCTACTCCCTACCTTCACCATCAGACTTTTTCAACAAACCCTATTTAATGCTTGCTACAAATGATTGATAGGCGGATGGCATATATGGCTAAATTTATCTGAAATATATATACAATTTTATGTTACAAATTATAATAAAATCAAATAGAAAGATTTATTATCTTTATCATATTACTTACTTTTTTTCAAGCAGTAAAACTTGTAAAAACTGACTTGAATAAAAAAACCTCACTATTGATTTTTAATGATTTAGTTTTACTTATAATACCTTGCCAAAAGTATGTGTGTTAAACTATAAAACTAGAAGGTAACTTCCCCAAAAGCACAAAAAATCCACGAATCGGTAAAAGTGAGAATCGGGGAGTTAGTTTCTAGAAGAATTTAAAAAAATAAAGAGGTATTATGAGCCAAAAGGTTATACACCAGATGGAAAAATTTCAGCGTCAGGTGAATTCCCTCGTAGAATCTAATATAATCAAGCCAACAGATAGTATCTGGAAAATCGCCCTACTTTTTGGGGATAAGTGGCCTTATTGGAAAAAGCAACTTCAAGACTTTGATTTTTCTATGCAAGATCCAATCGGTGAAATTTTGGTTGTAGAAGTGTGGGAAGAAGATTAATCTAATTTCCTAATCAAATTAAGACTGATTAGGCTGAATAATTTTTGAGTTTAAGCGATAGAAATTGGTAGAATGTAGTCGATTAGCTCCAACATCTAAGCAATAACACTGAAAGTGTAGAATAATTAGGCGATAGCTCTACAAAACGGTTCCAAATTAGTAGTAGTTGATAGGTTT
Organism: Okeania sp. SIO3B5; assembly: GCF_010692555.1. Lineage (GTDB taxonomy): Bacteria > Cyanobacteriota > Cyanobacteriia > Cyanobacteriales > Microcoleaceae > Okeania. The sequence continues at coordinate 4,153 of NZ_JAAHHG010000600.1, forward strand.
TTTCCATCATCAAAAACTTGCTTCTACTGTGGTCATGTTCAAGATATGCCGTTAAATAATCGGACTTATGACTGCCCTGATTGTGGGATATCTATAGACCGGGATCTGAATGCAAGTATTAACTTAAGAAATGCGGTCGGCTTGACCGCCAATGCCTGTGGACGGAGTGCTGCCGACAGTGACCGTAGAAGCAGGAAGTAAACAGTAAAATGTCGCAGTTGTGACGTTTTATATCGGTTTTATGAAGCAGTGAAACAAAATAGAACTTTTTAGTTTCTCAGGCTGTAATCAGGAAACTAAATTGATACCAAAGCAATTTTAAAACTGATAACTAAATAACTGAATACAGGTTGATTAGGATATATTAGAAAAAAAATCTGCTAGTTGTTAAACCTAAAAAATGACGGGAGTAAGTTAGCCAGCCCGTTTTAACGGCTGGTTGAATAACGGCACGCGGGTTTTAACCCGTATTAAAAATCTGCTATACTAGAGGAATAAGGAACAAGGTTTGTCGCTATGATCTTTAGCTAGTGCGGTGAGATTCCGGTGGACAGGAGACGGGGACGATGCTTCCTACGACGGCTGTTTGCGCAGCATTCGGCACCGAAAAGCAAGCAGGCAGCTAGAGCAGCGAGAAGATTGCTCCAACTTGAGTAAAACCACTCGTGAAAGCTATTCAAAAAAAAGTAAACTCACAGCTAGATTTCGTTCTATGCCGAGGAGTATAGGAGTCTGTTGATAGGCTTGAAGCAAATGTGGATTTATCCCATTTGCGGTGGGTTAACCACAGAATCCAGGGTGTTTCAACCCCTGGAGATGTCAAATCTAAATACATTTGTTTTCTTCAGAAGTTTTGTTTGTAATATAGAAACACAAATAGGCTAGGGCAATTATAAATACTCAAACTCAGTCAGGAATTACTTCTGACTTCTAAACTTCTGAGTTGCGCGTAGCGCTATATCTCTACCAATAACTCAAAAATTCTTGTACACACTGAGATATGTCAATACCGACGATGCACATCAAAGGCAATCTTTTAAAGCATCTGCCAGCTCTGGAGCAGTTTGATAGCGATCGCCAGGTAATGGTTGGGTAACTTTTTCAATTACCTCCCTTAGTTGTGGTGTAATAGTGGGAACGCTTTCAATATAAAACCGATAACCATTACCACGATTATCATAGAAGTGCATCGGACTTTGAGCAGTCAACAAAAAGATCAAAGTTGAACCTACCGCATATAGATCGGATTGAGTCAAAGGTTGTCCGCGGTCTTGTTCGGGGGCACTGTAACCTTCTGCGCCGATCCGCGTACCCAAAGGCGTTCCAATCTCTTTGACTGCCCCAAAATCTAGAACTATTATCCGGTTATCGCGGCGACGCACTAGAAGATTAGCAGGTTTAATATCCCGGTGAATCAGTGGAGGATCTTGTGAGTGAATATATTCTAGAATCTCGCAAGCCTGAATCATCCACTCAATTGCCTGTTTTGGCAACACCGGCCCTTGCACGATCCGTTATGTGAGGTTGCAGCAACCGGTATTTATTGGGATAATGGCCGGAAAGC
>NZ_JAAHHG010000601.1 GCF_010692555.1 Okeania sp. SIO3B5
CTCCCCATCCCCCCACCTCCCCACCTCCCCATCTCCCCATCTCCCCACCTCCCCATCTCCCACCCTCCCCACCTCCCCATCTCCCACCCTCCCCATCTCCCCATCTCCCCATCTCCCCATCTCCCCATCTCCCCATCTCCCTATTTCCATTCTCTGGTTGAGCAACTAATCCTACAGAAGCGATCGCCTCTACCCAGACTTTAGATGAGCCATCCAGCAGAGGAACTTCTGGGCCATTAATTTCAATTCGAGCATTATCTACTCCCATTCCAGCCAAAGCAGCTAACAAATGTTCTGCAGTACGAATACGAATATTTTCAATACCAAATTCAGTAGAGAGAGTAGTAGAAACTACAAAGTTTATTAGAGCTGGAATAATAGGAGTCTCAGGTAAGTCAACTCTAACAAAATATCTACCTGAATTTTTGGGTGCAGGTATAACTCTAATATGAGATTTAATACCGCTATGTAGACCTATCCCCAATTGTGAAAATTCTGCTGCTAAAGTATATTGATTATCCATATTTTTGTCATAATTATTGTTAGCTATTAACCTATATTTAAACTGTGCTTAAATTTTACTTATTCTCAAAGAATTATACTTAGAAATTAAATAAAAATTATTATTTTTATAGCAATCACCGAATCAGTTGTGAGAATTGATGTGTTCCTTAAAAGTATAGAATATAGCAATTATTATATTCATATAATACGTTTTTTTCTTCTTCCCTGTTCCCTGTTCCTTGTTCCCTGTTCCCTAAAAGCGGTAAGATTTTTATACACAAATAAAATAGGATTGCTATATAAACATTTAATTGTCTAGATATTCGATCAAAACTCTAGGAAAATAAGAGTATGGTAACTACCAAAGTAAAGAAGTTGAAACTGAAAAAGTGGAAATTAGCTAGTGTCTTTGCTCTAGTAGCTACAACATTAGTTATAACTATTCCTGTAGTTAGGTCTCAAAGCCCGTCTATTATTAAAATTGATGGTTCTAGCACAGTTTACCCTATTACTGAAGCAGTAGCCGAAGAATTTCAAAAACAGAAAAGAGGTATGATGCGGGTAACAGTTGGAATTTCTGGAACAGGGGGAGGCTTTCAAAAATTTTGTTCTCAAGAAGATTCTGTAAGAACAGATATTTCTGATGCTTCCAGAGTTATTCAACCATCTGAAATAGAAAAATGTAAAGCTGCAGGAATTGAATTTATAGAACTACCTATTGCTTATGATGCTATTACTGTAGCTGTTCATAGGGAAAACTTTGTTGATACTATGACTATGGAGGAACTAAGAAAGATGTGGGCACCTGAGGCCCAAGGTAAAGTTATAAGATGGAATCAGGTAAACTCTAATTGGCCTAATGCAGAACTGAGAATGTATGGGCCAGGTGCAGACTCAGGTACATTTGACTATTTTACTAATGAAGTAGTTGGTAAGTCTGGAGCTAGCCGTTCTGACTATACGCCTAGTGAAGATGATAATGTTTTGGTTCAAGCTGTTGCTAATGACCCTAATGCTATTGCTTATTTTGGCTATTCTTATTATGAAGCGAACCGAGACCGAATCAAAGCAATAGCGATAGACAATGGTAATAGACCTGTTAAACCTTCATTGGAAACAGTACGAAATGGGCAATATCAACCTTTGGCTAGACCAATTTTTATTTATGTTAATGCTAAGGCAGCAGAGCGTCCTGAAGTTCAAGAATTTGTTGAATTTTATCTCCAGAATGCTCCTCAATTAGTTAAAGAAGTCAATTCTGTACCTCTGTCAGAACTAGAATATCAGCAAGCAATGGAACGTTTTAAAAATCGTGTTATTGGGAGTAGTAGTTAAATTTTTGAATATTATATTTTTAAATATTATAATGAAGACTTAAAGCCTTTTTAAGTAGAGTAATTATTCTATTTTTAATACTAAATTAGATTCAAGTGGTAAACATATTTTATTATGTAAACTAATGCTAAAAATTAGATAAATTATCTGCTAATTTCTAAGCCTCAATTTTATGTGAGGCTGCACAGAATTATGAAATTTATTAACTTGTCTGTCTCCTTTATCCTACCTCTACTAAAAGACTTTTTCAGGAAACCCTAAATAATATCAAAACTATCTATTGTGACGTAAGCATTCAGCTATTGCTTTTAGTTTAGGATAAAAGCTTTATTAATTGTCTTACTACAAAAGTTGCCTACCTTGGCCTTAAAGTCAGTTATTAATTTAAATACTGTCTTTAAGAAGAGAGTCTTATTGCTGATAGCTCAATGCTTACATTCTGACTCCTAAGAAATAAGCTATTTATTTGTAGTAAATATTTATCAAATTGGTATAACCTTTCCTTCAACTTCTATATAAGTAAGTGTTGAAAAAATGAGGCATAATTAAAAGCATATCAGCTAACTTTAGCTATATAAACAATCATCACCCTAATTCATTGTTACTTAGGTAAGTATAAATAAATGCAACAAGTGTACGGCTGATTTTTAGTACTGTATCGCTAATTTATCAAGGCTTTCGGCTAAACCCGACCCTACAATTTTTTTAACGTTTAATTAGATATACCTATTACTTATACCAAGGGTGATAAATGTTTGTTACAAATGGTAGAAGTAAGAAAGAAGGAAGATGAAAAAAGGAATATAGGGATAAATATTGAAGTAAGCATTCAGCTATTAGCGTTTCCTACGGAATGCTCCGCAAACAGCTCTCAGCTTTTTAATGAATAGACTTCTTGCAGAAGTCAGGGGATAGGAAATAAAGAGATGAAATTGTTGATTTATATCTTGAATTGATTTAATTAATTTTTTGCCAGAGATATAATTAAGCAAGCATTTGTTTTACTTTGACTACATTTTAAACCCATAAAATTGAAGTACAATAACGACTAGCTTGCGTTAAAGATAATTAAGCTGATAGCTGACCGCTGAATGCTTAAATATTGAAAAAAAGGGTAAAACAATAGAAATAACTATCTACAATGAACTGGAGCAGCTATTTTTCAGTATATCCGATCAATATCTACCTTTTTGTAGCATTCTTTTTTTTAATTGGTATTAGCTGAATTCTTACTATTATTATTTATTTAATCCCTGAGTATTGAATGAGAAATAAACTTTTAAAATTAATAAAATCACCAAAATGTTCGCCAAGATTAGTTCAAGATATACGAGAAAAAATAATTGAATATATTTTGTTTTTAGCAGCTTTTTCTTCAGTAGCAACTACCATAGCAATTCTATTTATTTTAGTCAGAGAATCAGTTTTATTTTTTCAAGAAATATCCATATTAGAATTCTTGACTAATACACAATGGACTCCCTTATTTCAAAATCCACAATATGGAATTTTACCTTTAGTCTCAGGAACCTTAGTAACTTCAATTATTGCTTTAATGATAGCTATTCCACTGGGCACTATAGCAGGAATTTATCTGAGTGAATTTTCTCCCATAAAATTTAGAGAAACTATCAAACCTTTCTTGGAATTATTGGCTGCTATTCCCACAGTAGTTTATGGTTATTTTGCACTTTTATACGTCACTCCACTATTACAAAAAATATTTCCAAATTTGCCAACTTTTAATATGTTGAGTGCAGGATTAGTAATGGGAGTAATGATTATTCCATTTATTAGCTCTATAAGCGAAGATGCCATGCGTTCTGTGCCAGTAGGTTTACGAGAAGGGTCTTTTTCTATGGGAGCAACTAGGTTTCAAACATCATTATTTGTTGTCTTTCCAGCTGCTATTTCTGGTATTTGTTCGGCTTATATTCTGGGAGCTTCCCGTGCAGTAGGAGAAACAATGATTGTTGCTATTGCGGCTGGTTTGCAGCCCAATTTTACTTTAAATCCCACAGACCAAGCTGCTACTATTACAGCATATATTGTGCAGGTTAGTCTTGGTGATTTACCTCATGGAACTTTAGCTTATCAAACAATTTTTGCTGCTGGTCTAACTTTAGTATTGATAACTTTAATATTAAATATAATCGGTAATTTGCTAGCCAAACATTATCGCGAAATATATTAAAAGAAGGAAGAAGGAAGAAGGAAGAAGGAAGAAGGAAGAAGGAAGAAGGAAGAAGCTGTTATGTTTTTAAATTGGTTATTGATACTAGCCAACAGATTTTCATAAAATTCGTGTATTGAGATGATAACTATGAAGTTATATTTCAGATAAAAATACTATGATAATAGAATGTAAAACAAATCCAAGACATTCAAAAAAATAAACCGTATAGGTTAAATATTTGAACTGAAAATAATTTCTAGAAATTATTGTACATTAAAGCAAACATTTTTAGCGATATAGCGTTTTAATTTGAGATGTCATACCAATTTTATAAATTTTTGCTACAAATAACTAGGATATTTCTTAGGAGTCAGGAGTCAGGAGTCGTATGGGAATGGCTTTAATACCAGTTTTGAACTAGGAAATTCTCTTTTTTGTCAAAGGGAAATCTCCTTTAAAGTCTTTTTATCGCGCTTATTATTCGTAACATTCTTTTTTCAAAATGGTATCAAACAAGAGTTGGTTATTTACTAACAGCAAAAAGTCCGGCAAACTTTCTGGCCGAATAGTTAAGGTTTAAAGCCTCTCCTTTCAAGGATAAAAGCGGTCGATCTTCGGAGCTTCCGGTAGGGTAAAATGGCAAGGTCTCGGAGCCATATCCAATCGACCAAGAGAAAAGAAAAAATTTTCCCTATCCCATCAATCCTCTTCTTTTCAAGGAGAGTTCAATAATGGATAATTGATAATTACCTCTCCCTAATAAGGAAGAGGATTGAATAAAAGGAAAATTTTTTCTTGTTTCTCCTTGCTCATGAGAGGCTTTAAACCTTAATTATTCGGTAATTGTTAATTATTAATTGTTAAATATATGTCGATAAAATAGAGGGACTTGATATAGATGTCAAATCAAGATTTTACCAAGAAATATTTACCTTCTCATCATCTTCAAAGTAATCTGAATAAACGAAATTTGGTTAATAGTATTTTTGCCATAATTGGTTTATTAGTAATTACGGGTTCAATATTAATCCTAGCTGCTTTAATAATTAAAATGATGATTGATGGCTTACCACGCCTAAATTGGAACTTCTTATTTTCTTTTCCTAGTAGAAAACCCGAAGAAGCAGGAATTTTATCGGCCTGGGTAGGTACTTGTTTAGTAATGTTAATAACTGCATTAGTAGCAATTCCTTTAGGAGTTGCTTCTGGTATTTATCTAGAAGAATATGCTCGGAAAAATTGGATTGCCGATCTAATAGAAATTAATGTGACAAATCTTGCAGGTGTACCTTCAATTATTTATGGTTTATTAGCATTAGGATTTTTTGTTTATCAGTTAAAATTAGGGGAAAGTATTCTCACCGCAGGCTTAACTTTAGCATTATTAATTTTACCGATAGTTATTGTCACTACTCGTGAAGCTCTCCGCTCAATTCCAACTAATTTACGAGAAGCTGCTTATGCTCTGGGAGCAAGTAAATGGCAAATGATTTGGGACCATCTTTTACCTTACTCCTTTGGTACTATTCTTACTGGTATAATTATAGGTTTATCACGGGCAATAGGAGAAACAGATCCAGTTATTACTATTGGTGCATTGACATTTATTGCTTTTTTACCAGAATCTCCGTTGAAAAATGAATTTCCATTTATTTCTTTTTCTTGGCTCCAAGCTCCATTTACATTAATGCCAATTCAAAT
>NZ_JAAHHG010000602.1 GCF_010692555.1 Okeania sp. SIO3B5
TGCTATTTGCAATTTTAATTAAGCACCAAATTTTTGAGTTGATAACATAGCATTGATAAAAAAAAATGTATTAGTTTCTATAGGATAGAAGCTTTCAATTTACACTTTTTGAATTTTGATCTATATAGTCCTCAAAAATCCCAAGTTTTTATCAAATTTAAAATTGATTTTTTCAACCCTAAATTAAGTAAGTATGCAAACAGCAATAACATATTTTTTTCCCTAGTTTATAGTTGATTGAAAGGCTAATCATTAACTGCTCTATGAATTAAATTACAGGAATTAAGTAGAACGGTGCAAAAAAACAGCAAGTTAGTAACGAAAAGTAAATTTGCCAAAAACTCTCTTCCCTTCTGCTTCTTGCCTTTTCATAACGATAATTTTCAACACCGACCTAACTTATAATAAGTAGCCATAAATCAATATAAAACTTAAAATATAGGTGAGAAAAAAATTTTAATCTTTATTACCGAAAAGCGACGTTGAAAGCCCCCGTGTTTTAACCTGGGGATGAAAACAAGCGAGTCGTTTAGACTAGAGAACTTTAGTTGTCCTGTGCTACTTTCTGGATATACAAATGTAAGCAGAAAGCTAGGTTTAGACTTAAGCCGACTGTGTAGGGGCATCTTGACTTGTCCCCAAAGAATATATCTTTGGTCAGCTAAGAAGAAACGAAGCAACAAGGATTTATCCTGTTGCGTAGTATCAACTTAGAATCCCCTCGGCAATAGCTGCGGGGAGTAGTCAATCCTAATCTCCTGTAAATTCCCATTTCTCCTGTTTTCTGACTCCTGAGTCCTGACTCCTCCCTTTACCAAAAAACTTTTCATACGCAAACCCTAAATATTTGCTACAAATTTCTGCTCCCTGTTTCCAGATGCGGTGTTCTCTATAACTCAAGTTTTGTAAAATTCTTTTTTGACGCTTTGTATAAGTAAAAATTTTAAGTGCCTGGACAATAAGATTCCTAAGAAATAGTTGCTCAAGTGAACATTTTCAACTAAACTAATATCGCAAATTAATTAATACTACTTGGGAGAATTAAAAATTGCCCACTCTAGGTGTCAACATTGACCACGTTGCCACAATAAGACAAGCACGACGAACTGTAGAACCAGATCCAGTAGCAGCAGCAGTTTTAGCTGAACTGTCTGGAGCTGATGGTATTACTGTTCATCTGCGGGAAGACCGTCGCCATATTCAGGAAAGAGACGTCCAGATTCTGCGACAAACGGTGCGGACTCATTTGAATCTGGAGATGGCACCTACTACAGAAATGGTGGCGATCGCTCTGGAAATTAAGCCTGATTATATTACTCTTGTACCAGAACGTCGGGAAGAAGTAACGACTGAAGGTGGTTTAGATGTTGCTAGTAATATCCCTCGTATGAGAGAGGTAGTAGCTCAGTTGCAAGGAGCAAATATTCCTGTCAGTATGTTTATTGATGCAGAAAAAGCTCAGATTGAAGCTTCCGCAGAAATTCAGGCTAAGTTTATTGAACTTCACACAGGATGTTATGCAGAAGCTACTGATGAGGCCACTCGCCATCAAGAATTGACGATTTTGGCAGATGGCTGCAAAATGGCGATCGCTGCTGGACTTCGAGTAAATGCTGGACATGGCCTCACTTACTGGAATGTTTATCCAGTGGCTTGTTTAGAAGGTATGGAAGAACTCAACATTGGTCATACAATTATCTCTAGGGCGGTACTCGTGGGTATGGAGCGAGCTGTCCGCGAGATGAAACAAGCTATTAATGGATAATTGATAATGGATAATTGATAATTACCTTTCCTGAAAAGGGACCTGAAAAGGGGGAGGATTGATCTATAAGGAACCTTTCAAGGGGAAGCTTTTAACCTGAATTATCTAATTATTTAATTATTCGGTAATTACTAACTTCTGTTTATTTATTGAAATGCAAACTTACTATTACGTTTTAGCTAGTAAAAAATTTTTACTAGAGGAAGAACCCCTGGAAGAAGTTTTTAGGGAACGCACCAGAGATTATCACGAAAAAGAAAAAGAAATTGATTTTTGGGTGGTTCCTCAACCTGCTTTTTTAGAAGCTCCAGAAATGGCTAATCTTAAGGCAAAATGTCCTCAACCTGCTGCAGCGATTATTTCTACTAACCCTAAATTTATTACTTGGTTAAAGTTACGTTTAGAATCTGTAATTACAGGTGAATTTCAAGCACCTTCAGATTCTATTCCAGAACCTTTAGCTACTCTTGAGGATGCTTCTGTGAAAGAGTCTTGAAGAAAGAGTCAGGAGTTAGGAGTAGGGGATTCAACAATTAATCATTAATCATTACCTCTGCTTTGCTATGTAATCTATCAAAATTCCCCCTCCTCTCTACGGACTTGTATACAACTACTCCCTACTCCCTACTCCCTACTCCCTTCTTTGTTATTTTTGGCCATGAATCATACTCAACTGCAACTTCATAAATTCTGCTTGGGGGGCCTGAAAACTTTCGTGGCCTCAGCTTTTTTGTTTTTGTCATCCTTGACAATTGATACTAACTATGCTATATCTGTAGAAACTTGTCAACCTCCTGCTAGTGACGAATACTTACTGGTAATAATTACAGAGACATCAGCAGCTCAAAATATAGTTAGGCGGAGTCTACCACCAGATATTATCATCGAAGTCTGTCGCTACATTGACCAGACTGTTAGCAGTATCCGAGGCTTTGACGATCAAGATGTGGCTAGTGATTGGGCGCGTTATATTCAGGACATTGTAGGGTTATCTGCTTATGTAGTTAGACCTAGTGAAGAAACTACTCCACCAGATACTCCATTACCAGCGCCTCCAGAAATAGGATTCAATCCTCAACCTCTTGGTAAGGGTTTTGCAGTTTTAGTAGATTATAATAATCAACCAGAAATTGCTCTACAGTTGGAAAGAAGTTTAGGGCGTAATGTAGGTTTAGTTGCCTATGGACAAAAACCTTTTTTGTTAGTGACATATACTAAGAATAGGAAAGCTGCTACAAATAGTTTGTTTAAATTAAGCAACCGTGGATTTTTAGCTTTTGTTGTGGATAGTAGTAGGGTGACATTAATTAGTCCTAGAATTAAATCAATTAATAACTAAAACTAGCAATCCAAGATACAGCTACTCCTAGAAAAAAACCTGCTATTACTTGTATGGGAGTGTGGCCTAATAACTCTTTGAGACGGTCTTGACTGAGATGGTGGTCTTCTTGGAAAAATTCATCCATAATTTGATTGAGAACTCGTGCTTGTAGTCCAGCAGCTTGACGAACTCCCGCTGCATCATACATAACGATGATGGCAAAAACTAAAGCCAGCGCAAATTCTGGACTCCCCCAACCTTTGGCTTGAGCCACTCCTACTGCCAGTGCAGCCACGAATGCAGAATGAGCGCTGGGCATTCCTCCAGTTGTGACTAGAGCTTGTAAATTAACTTTACCATGTTGGACTAATTCCACCACTACCTTGACGACTTGGGCTATTGCACAAGCTAGGAGGGCAACCCATAGAACATGGTTACCCATGATTTCGCCAATATTTTGCATATCGTACTCCTAGTTACTGCGACTAACAATAAAATCTGCTAAAGTTACTAATGGCATCGCCTTTTCTCCAAAAACTTCTAACTCTGCCTTGGCATTCTCAATTAGTCTTTGAGCTTGACGCCGAGATTCTTCTAATCCCCAAATAGCAGGATAGGTAGCTTTTTGAGAATCAATATCCTTTCTGGCGGTTTTCCCTAGCTCTTCTGTAGTAGCAGTAATATCAAGAATATCATCAACTATTTGAAAAGCTAGGCCAATATTTTGAGCATAACGGGAAAGTCTTTGTAGATTAGCAAGGGAAGCATTAGCAAGCATAGCTCCACATACTACGCAAGCTTCTAGAAGAGCGCCTGTTTTGTGAGTGTGGATAAAATGCAGTGTTTCTTCAGATACCTCTGAAAGTCCCTCTGAAGCTAAATCTACTACTTGGCCTCCGACTAACCCTGCTGCTCCCACGGCTTTTCCGAGACGAGCTATTACTTGTAGCACTTGCTGTGGTAACACATTCTTAGTTTGAGTAGCTACAAATTCAAAAGCGTAACTCAACAGGCCATCACCTGCGAGAATGGCAATATCCTCACCATAAACTTTATGATTTGTTAATTTACCTCGGCGATAGTCATCGTTATCCATCGCGGGCAGATCATCATGAATCAATGACATAGTATGGATCATCTCTAATGCACAGGCAGTAGGCATTGCCATTTCTATATTTCCGCCTGATAATTCACAACTAGCCAAGCAAAGAATTGGACGTAACCGCTTACCACCTGCTAATAGGGAATAGCGCATCGCCTCATAAATTTTCTCTGGATAGACTACGGTAATAGAATTGTCCAGAGCTTTTTCAACCAGAGCTTTTCGCTTTGCTAGATAGGTAGATAAGTCAAAAGTAGTATCTATTTGAAATTGAGGGAGCATAAAATTAATATTATGGCCACTATTTGGCATTAGCACCATCGATTATACACTTTATCGGTGGAAATCCTGACAAATTTATTTGAAGAAGGTTTTAGGTTTGAAGAAGGTTTTAGGTTTGAAGAAGGTTTTAGGTTTTAGGTAGTAGGTGGTAGGTTTTAGGTTTGAGCAGTTTAGGAACTAGCAAAAAAATAGACTACCAGATAATTGATAGAGTCAAGATTGCTTCGGCTGGCTTGACTATTTCCGATTGAGGTTGATTCTAATATCACCGCCTCGCAATGACAGCCACAGAACTTTTTATACATTAATAATCGGTACTTTTTTAAGTTGCAAATCCCTTAGCGCAATTACGACTAAAGCATAAGCTGTAATTTCAGTTATCAGTTATCAGATGTGTAACTTCAGTTTAATGTTAATTATTCTTATCTTTTACTACTCTCCTGCTACTCTGCTTCCCTACTCCCCTGCTTCCCTACTCCCCTGCTCCCCTACTCCCTCACTCCTCTACTCCAGCGTTCTACAGTATTCTGTAATAATATCGCTACGGTCATCGGGCCAACTCCACCAGGCACAGGGGTAATAAATTCTGCTACCTCAGCTACAGAGTCAAATTGAACATCTCCTACTAACCGACTATTACCTTTGTCATCTGTGACTCGATTAATTCCTACATCTATTACTGTTGCTCCTGGTTTGACCATTTCTGCTGTAATCATTTCTGGCCTACCAACTGCTGCTACAAGAATATCTGCATTTCTGGTTATGGCCTCCAAATTCTGAGACCGAGAATGGGCAATAGTTACTGTACTATTAGCTTCTAATAACATTAATGCCATTGGTTTGCCAACCAAAATACTACGCCCCAATATCACTGCTTGTTTTCCCTGTAGTTCTATTTTGTATTCTTGCAACAAGCGCATCACCCCCGCAGGAGTACAACTGCGTAAACCTTTTTCACCTCGAAGCAGTTGACCTAAATTCATGGGATGAAGTCCATCTACGTCTTTACTGGGGTCAGTTTGGTAGAGTAAAGAAGTAGAGTCTAAGTGTTCTGGTAGAGGTAGTTGGACGAGAATGCCGTCTACTTCTGGATTTTGGTTTAATTGTTGAATTACTTGTGTTAATTCAGCTTGAGATGTTTGGGCCGGAAAATGTTTACCGAAGGAGGATATCCCTACTTGACTACAAGCTTTTTCTTTGTTGCGGACATATACTGCACTGGCGGGGTTGTCTCCTACCATTA
>NZ_JAAHHG010000603.1 GCF_010692555.1 Okeania sp. SIO3B5
CTATCAGTAGATTGACTACCATACTGAACTCTGTAGGGTTTTTCCTGTTGTATCATTTGAAGTTCTGTGATGGTTAAGATGGTTATCTTTTCTGCGAGGGGGATGATGTCTTCATATGTACAGAACCCACTACTCTGTACATCTACCCATTTACCATTTTGGTTAGAGCCTATCAGGAATATTTGGCTCTTCTTTGGATGACGCAGTTTAATAAATAACTTAGAACTATGTTCATCTTTCCATCACTCCCTTTTGCTCCTAGAGGATTATTCCTATCCTTTTTGGCTACTTTTAGGGTCTGCTTACCACCATTACTATTACTAGCTATGGTGTGACCTACCGTTCTTCATGACGGATTACTCTACAAGGGTATGGGATGAAGAACCCATAGGGAAGTGGGCTTCCCAGTTCAAATGACCAGTTCAGGTCGCACAATGAGCGCCAAACATACTAACACCACTTAAATTTGAATTACTGAAGTCACTTTTACGCAAAATAGATTTAGTAAATGAATCATTAGTTAAGTCTCGACCAGAAAAATCAACACCCACTAATATTTGCTTGTTATACTCATCAGCTAGAGTGAATGTCGAGTTAGTAAATGTTAAGGCAGTTATTGCCCCAATAGTAATGAGATATACTATTAGTGAAAAGACGAAGTTGACTAAAATTTGGGAAGTTTTTTGTTGTCTAAAATTCATACTAATTCTGTCTAATTTATTCCAGGCAGTCCATAACCATAATAAGAAGAATAAACCAAAATGACCTTTTCTTCATCTAGGAAATCTGCTTCTTCCTCAAAAATTGACAGAGGTATCTTGGGAGAAGATTTAGTGGCAAAATGGTTAACTCAAGAAGGTTGGCAAATACTCCATCGACGGTGGCAATGTCGCTGGGGAGAGTTAGATATTATTGCCCTGAAAACTTCTCCTTTGGAAGATAAACCAGCTCAAAAATTTCCAATTCTAGTTTTTGTAGAGGTAAAAACTCGTAGTCGGGGTAACTGGGATAAAAATGGTTTACTGGCAGTTACAGAAACAAAACAAGCCAAGTTGTGGCAAACCGCAGAAATATTTTTGAGCGATCGCCCAGAATTAGCAGATTGTTCTTGTAGATTTGATGTAGCTTTAGTCAAGTGTAATTATACTCAAAAAGATTATCTTCAATCTAAATTTCTATCATTAGAGGAGCAACTATCTAAGTTAACTATTAAGGTCGGACATTCTGTAGAATTAGCAGGTTATCAACTTGTGTTGCAAAATTATATTCCTTCTGCTTTTATTTCTGCTTCCGATCTGGACTAAACTTATTTTAAGTGGCGTTGTTGAATAACAGTATGATTTTTAGTAGTGAGTAGAGTTTTGACACTCGCCCGTTAAATCAAAGATTATAACGGGAGTCCTCTTTGACATACTCCCGACGTTGCGCTAACGCGACATGACGATGACGATGACGAACGCGGGATTCTTCAGTCAGAAAAAAAAGCTGACTGCTGTTTATACAGAGGTGATGTCCTCCCCCTGTGTTTAGAACAATTAAAATCTATTTATTTGTAATTTTCAATAGCTATAAATGCATATACTACAATATAAGATGTATACTACAAAGAGAAAATCCCCGATGAACAAAACAGATAGCGCCCGGCTTTCCCATACGGCGCTCCCCTCCGGGAGAGCACGGGACTTCCCGCCGGGGGAGTTAAACAACACTGATAGATTTTTTTTCAATTAATTAGGGCTTGCTTATTAAATCTAAAAGTCTTTAAATATAGAGGTTTTACCCTTTTTAAGTATCAAAAAGTGCGAGGTTTTAGGTGGTAATGGTTCAATTAGGAGCGGATTTAGGGCAAGAATTGGGCAGAAAAATATTGGGACAAAACTTAGCTCCTACCTCCTCGCTTATTCCCATTTCTCCTGTCTTCTACCTATACTAAAAGACTTTTTCAGCAAACCCTAATTAGCCAAATCGTAATTCTAAATACCTGTTATCTCAACGTTGGTTGAAAACCCGCGCTCTCCCGAAGGGGAGCGGAGAGATGGGAAAACCAATCAATTTTGCGGTTTATGCCAATAGTGTGTTATAGTTAAAAATTTGCTGCTGGGCTAGCACTGTCAGTCTGTGGAGCGCGCCTTTAGACCGAAAAGACGCTTGAACTTGGAGGCTGGTGCATTGTTAGCGCAGATACTCTGCAAGAAGCAGCAGAAATACCTAAGAGCGCGATGGTTAGGAATCCCGCGCTGTCTCGTAGAGTAGCGTCGGGAGGATGTCAATAAGTAGGGTCTTAACCCCTCGTATAAATCTGGACAAAGCCACCCAAAGGTAGACATAATTAGGGCTTGCTGATTAAATATAAAAGCATTGACATATTAAAGACAAGTGCCTTTTTGGGGTTAAAAAAAGTACCTGGTTTTCAGCTCTTCATGCTCATGCATGGAGCGTATTTTAGGCGCATAGTTAGGCAGAACAATCTTGGGACAATTCTTTCTACTACCTCTTCGCTCATTCCCCTAACTCCTGTCTCCTGTCTCCTACCCCAGCAAAAAGACTTTCCATACGCAAACCCTAATTAGACATCTACATTTTTGACTACTCCCCGCAGCTATTGCCGATAGGACAACTAAAGTTGTCTAGTCTAAACGACTCCCTTGTTTTCATCCCCCGGTTAAAACACCTATGCTTTATAAACATCTTTCTTAAGATAAAACTTGACAAAACAGATAAGTTATGTATAAGCCTCTCGAAGGCTTTTTTGGGAGAAAAGTGTATTGAAAAATACATTTTTTTGAGAACTGCAGACAGGATTTTTCCTCCCCATCCCCCCATCTCCCCATCCCCCCATCTACAGGGTTTCAGGAGTTCCTTATAAGGGATAGGTTAAAACACAGGGGCTTTCAACGTCGCTTTTCGGTAATTCGTAATCTATTTTTGATGATGTTTGTAGGCTGGAATGAGAAACCACATTTAAATTATAAAGAATAAATTAAATGTGTCTTAGTCCTGTTGTACCCGTACTAATATTATTACCGTACAGGTGCAAATTAAAGTAAGAGTAAAACTATAAGCTCAACCTAAAGTTTCGGGACAATACCCTAAACCCTTGACAAATTGGGTACGAAATGCTTCTATTTCATCTCGATTTGGTTGGCCATGAGACACTACTGCTACCTGATAGCGTCTCATGACACTTAAAGGTGATTGTCCAGTCTCTAAACCCCACAACGCCATTCTGATACGGATATCAGGCTCATAAGGTATTCCTAATTCATTCATAAAAGCCCGAAAATCTCCATGTTTTTCAGGAGCCAAGTAGTGACTCATTTTTATTTTTACTACCCAACCATCAATTTGATGAATCACAGTCATAAATTGAAGCGGTAGTTGATGAGTAATGCATAGGTATTCAACTACTCTTAGGCAGAGGCTAGTATTTGCTATAAAGTAAAGGTATTCCATCTCAATCTAACTATTACCGCTGAAAACTACTGCTTTTCACTCGGTGTAACCTCTAAATCTTTTGCTACTACAGAGGAAAAATTAAAGGTAATGAAAAACGGTTGTAGGGAGCGGGGCGGATGTTGCCGCTTCCCAGTTAATAAACTAGGTGTATGTTCTAGAATGTCTAGAGTTTTGAACTAGACTCTCCATCTGTTATTTTTCACTACAGATATATCTGCTCTACACTCTGAAAATTAATTCTGTACTTATATACTCTATATTTTCTCTTAATGTGTAGCATATCACTAGGGGAAAAGTACCCTAATTTATCTGGGGGATTTTACCCAATTATTAGTTATATATTAGTAATATGACTGAGGTTGATTGGTCTATTGATGCTTATGACTATGAACTGCCCCAAGAGCTAATTGCTCAAAACCCTGTTGTCCCCAGGGATATTTCTCGTTTAATGGTTGTAGATTCACTTACACATCATAATTGTACTTTTAGGGATTTACCAGATTTACTCCAACCAGGGGACCTACTGGTTTTGAATAATACTCGTGTTATTCCTGGGAGGCTTTATGGCCACAAAACTACTGGCGCTCGGGTAGAAATATTGTTGCTCAAACCAGTGGAAAATGATTGTTGGCTGGCTTTAGTCAAGCCTGGTAAACGTTTTAGCAATGGTACAACAATTGAATTTGAACCTAATTCATCTTTTGGCTGTGATTATAAGTTGCAGGCAAAAGTATTGTCAACAGATAGAGAAACTGGTGGGCGTTTTTTACAATTTAACTTACCTCAAGGAATTTCTTTAATGGAGTTGCTAGACCAATTTGGTCATGTGCCCTTCCCACCTTATGTTACAGACTCACAGGCTTTCACAGAACAATATCAAACTGTATATAGTAAAGTTTCAGGAGCGATCGCTGCCCCTACTGCTGGTTTACATTTTACTGATGAATTACTAGAGAAACTAGAACAAAAAAATATTAGACTAGCTTTCATCACACTACACGTTGGTCTTGGTACATTTCGGCCAGTGGAGACTAAAGACATCACTAACCATGATATGCACGAGGAGTGGCTTGAAGTTTCGTCATTAGTTGTAGACAAAATTAATCAAACAAAATCTCAAGGTGGACGTATAATTGCCGTGGGAACAACAGTAGTTAGAGCTCTTGAGGGAGCAGCACTAGCTAATCAGAAAAATAGTAGTAGTGATAGTAGTAGCGAGGAACTTTCTATCTCACCATTTTCTGGTTATACCAATATATTTATTTATCCTGGCTACAAGTGGCAAATAGTAGAAGGTCTAATCACTAATTTTCATCTACCACGCTCCAGTCTGCTGATGCTTGTAAGTGCAATGATTGGTAGAAAACGTCTTTTAAACTTATATCAGGAAGCGATCGCCACAAAATATCGCTTTTATTCTTTTGGTGATGCAATGTTAATTTTGCCACCTGCTAGGATAAATTAGTGTAGTAGTTGAAAATATTTTGAGAATTGGACATTCAATCCCCAATTAAATGTCGCGATTCCCCTCCCATTATAATCTCCGATTTAACGGGAGGGGAATCGCGACCTGCAAAAAAATGTAAAGTAACAACAATTATAGAATAATTATTGTTATCAGGAGTAGCGGTAATACCCACCTGAAAGCAGAACCGAGACAACTCAAAATATGGGGTTCAACTGGTGAAGTCCTAGGGCGTGTCATCAATTAGAGAGGTTGACAAAATGGGTGTTGTATGTTCTAGGTCGATAGCGATCGCTATGCTAATAAAATGACCGAGGCTACCTTTAGGAATTCCTCCCAGGAAGTTAACCGAACGCTTATCGTATCTAGTAGCGATCGCTCTATATTGTTTGAGTTTGGCAAAGAAATTTTCTATTCATAGACGTGCTTGGTATAATATCTCATCGTAATTACGAAGTTCTTTTCGGTTTCTTTTTGGAGGAATCACTACTTCTATTCCTCTCTCAGTTAAAGGCTCTATCACCCGCTCCTGAGCATCATAAGCTTTATCCGCTAATACTGCTTCCGCTTCTACCATCGGTAATAAAACATCTGCCCCATCCAAGATTGAAGTTTGAATAGTAGTTAAAAATGCTAGGAGTGGGATTACCTAGAGCAGTTATAGTCGATGGGAGGTATTATCCTCCGCACCTCTACTTCAGAACCGGACGTGCGACTTTCACCGCATCACGGCTCCTAGCAATCTGTGGTAACATCTCAGTTAGAGACAAAATCCGTT
>NZ_JAAHHG010000604.1 GCF_010692555.1 Okeania sp. SIO3B5
TTAGGGTTTGCTGATTAAATATCGCGCTTATTGACTGATATTGGTTTGAGCAATTTTAGATCTGGAAAAAGTGCGAGGTTTTAGGTGGTAATGGTTCAAAAATTCAGGATTTTGGTCAAGAGTTGGGCAGAACCATCTTGGGAAAATTCTTACTCCTACCTCCTCCAAATTCCCATTTCTCCTGTCCCCCTCCTGGGAGGGGTTAGGGGTGGGTTGTCTCCTGTCTCCTACCTTCACCCATAAGACTTTTTCAGCAAGCCCTAGTTATGTAGCTTTAAAAGGGTTCGTCGAAAGCTCAATCAATTCTTTGACAAAAACTATTAAATAAAGTCTAATACTCTATGGTTAGTAACTTGTTTGACAAGCGAACACTACAGCCAGGCCAAGAACTAAAATTTATCCAAAGATAAATGGTCGTAAGTTAAGCGACATTAAATAATGGACTGTGAGACGCCACAGTGCGGGGAACGAGTAGGCTACGGGCCTCCAAACCTTAAAAAAAACTATGCGTCTTGTTGCTTGACAACAAGACTTTGCCGGCAACAGCCATCACTTTAACTGGTGATGCTATACAGATTCAAGGTATATAGCTTTGAGTAGGTTAAATGTTGCACTAGAAATCAATCCCAAATTATTAAGTTACCAATTTACCAAATTAACACCGGAGCATGAAAGCCATCGTCTTTGAAGCGATGGATGAAATGCGACTCGATGGATTAAAATCCATCCTATCTTTTTCTTTCTTGGGAAAAGCCGTGCACTGAATTAAGAAGTAAGCACGACACTTAATTTTGATTTAAGTCGAGTGTCTAGGGGCGTTTTGACTCGTCCCCTGAAGTAAAAATTCAGGTCAGCTAATAAAGACACGAAGCAATGCGGTTTTAACCCCCAATCGCAGTATCCTTTTAGAATCCCCGTCGATTTATCGCGGGGAGAAGTCAAAAAACTTATGTATAGTCACTAAAACTATAGTGCTATACATAACACCTCAACTTCTGAAAAATCCTCTCCTCAACTGTCCATCCAAAATTATTTAGACTAGACTGGGAACCTTAGCCATAAGATGAGGATAAAGGGGAAAGCGATCGCACAATGATGCTACCCTATCTCGACACATTTGAGCTACCCCTTCATCTTCTGGATTGAGTAACCGTTCCGCAATAATATTGCCTATTTCAGTAAATTCAGGAGCTTTCATACCTCTTGTGGTCATTGCTGGAGAACCTAGTCGGAGGCCGCTGGTGACAAAAGGAGATTGTGGGTCAAAAGGTACAGTATTTTTATTAGTAGTAATATTAACTCCACTCATCAATTTATCTGCCTTTTTCCCTGTCATACTTACTGATCTTAGATCCACCAACATAACGTGATTTTCCGTACCACCAGAAACTATTTTTAATCCGCGTTCTTGCAGTTGAGTTGCTAAGGCACTAGCATTTTCAATCACTTGACCAGAATAAGCTTTAAACTCTGGCTTCAGAGCTTCTCCGAATGCTACTGCTTTAGCTGCAATAACGTGTTCTAACGGACCCCCTTGAGTTCCGGGAAATACTGACTTGTCCAGTTTTTTTCCTAATTCTGGGTCGCGAGTCAGGATTAAACCGCCTCGTGGTCCCCTTAAGGTTTTATGAGTAGTAGTTGTGACTACATCGCAGTGGGGAATGGGGTTAGGATGATGACCCGTTGCCACTAAACCAGCAATATGAGCAATGTCTGCTAATAAATAAGCTCCAACTTCATCGGCGATCACCCGGAATTTCTCAAAATCAATTATCTGAGAATAGGCAGAATAACCACAAATTAGTAGTTTGGGTTTATGTTGCTTTGCCAATTCTAAAACTTGGTCATAATCTATAGTTTCTGTTTCCTGACTGACACCATAGTGATGAACATTGAACCATTTACCAGAAATATTAACTGGAGAACCGTGGGTCAAATGTCCGCCGTGGGATAAGTCCATTCCCATGATGGTGTCCCCTGGTTGCAACAAGGTGAGGAACACGGCAAGGTTGGCCTGCGCTCCAGCATGGGGTTGTACATTGGCATGGGCAGCACCAAATAATTCTTTGGCACGGTCTATGGCTATTTGTTCGATTTCGTCTATAAATTCACAGCCACCGTAGTAACGTTTACCTGGGAGACCTTCGGCATATTTGTTGGTGAGTACGGAACCTTGGGCAGCCATTACTGCTGCTGAGGTAAAGTTTTCACTAGCAATTAGTTCTAGGTGGTCTTGTTGTCGTCCGTATTCTTTTTGAATTAATTCGGCGACTAGGGGGTCAGTATCAGCTAGAAAGTTAGCGTTAATCATGTTTATTCTTTTTTGTGGCTACATTAAAAGTATAGTAAATGTTCTCAATAAATATAGTCGTATATAGTCAAATAATATTAAATATCTTCGTTGATTTGTACAAAAGAGCTACTAAATATTTGACAAAATTTAATAACTCTCTCCAATATATTTAATGGTATGATGGAATTAGGTGATAATTAAAGGCCAAATCACAATAATAAAGATTAATAAATACTCAAATCCTAATGTAATTTTAACCCCTTGATTTATGAGATTAGTTGAGAGACATATCCCATACAAAAAATCATCGGTTTTATCCTGAAATTGACAGACTCTGTTTCTTGTCTAAAAATCTCTATAACTATGCTAATTATTTAATTCGTCAGTCTTTTGTCTTTGAAAAGATTTATCTTGACTATCATCAGCTTCAAAAAACACTTCAATCTCAAGGAGACTATCAAGCAATGCCAGTTAAAGTATCTCAACAAATCTTGATGATAATAGATAGAAACTGGAAAAGCTTTTTAGCAGCGAACGAAGTTTATAAAGAGAACCCATGAAAGTTTAACGCTCGTCCTCGTCTTCCTGGATATAAAAATCAAATAACACCGAAGAAATATTGTAGTTTATACAGCACAAGCCATAAGCAAGAGGCAACTTAAACAAGGAACTATTAATCCGAGTAAAACTGGGATTTATCTAAAAACTTTAGTACCTACTTCAAAAATCAAGCAAGTTCGTCTCGTCCCTAGACTTAACCATTATGTAATAGAGGTAATTTATAAAGCGACAGAAAAACAATACGAGCTAGAAAAAAATCGTTGTGCCAGTATTGATATAGGATTAAATAATCTAGCTACATTAACTTTTAATCAAGCCGGAGTCAAACCCAAGAGTGATAAATGGCAGACCGTTAAAATCTATCAATCAATACTATAATAAAGTTAGCAGCTTCCTGCAATCACAACTCCGGGAAAATCAGTCAAGCCTCAGACTAAAAAAGCTTTCTAATAAAAGAGAATTTAAAATCAATGATTATCTCGCGTATTGCATCTCGTTTGATTATTGATACCTTGATTAATAAGAAGATAGGAACTTTGATAATTGGCCACAATGAAGGCTGGAAGCAGAATATCAACTTAGGGAAAAGAAACAATCAAAATTTTGTCTGTGTCCCCTATAATAAGTTAATTGAAATGTTATCTTATAAAGCCGGGATGGTAGGGATAAAAGTAATTCTTACTGAAGAATCTTATACGTCAAAAGCAAGTTTTATAGATAATGATTTGATTCCAGTTTACAAAAAAGGGAAGAAAAATCAAGTCACTTTTTCAGGAAAAAGAATAAAAAGAGGTTTGTATTGTACCGCAAGCAAAGGGTTAATCAATGAGTCACGTGAACAGTTCTTTGAACATAATGAGAAAAGCAGTCCCAAATGTTTTTGACCATGGGATAGAGGGTGTTGTAGTGCCTCCTCCGGAGGAGCTTCGCTAACACGAGTGTCAGGGTAACGCCTGCAAAATAAGAATATGTCATATTTGGCTATATTTTTATGAACTATATGCCCCACACTGAAAACCTTAAGTGCCAGTGTAGGGCTGAGAGATTTAGTTTATAGTAGCGGAGCTATGGTTAATTGACTTTTAGAATTTATTTTCAATCACTAACTCACTCAATGGTAATTGTCCTGGTTTTGGCCAAGGTTCTTTAACTTTTTTACCAATGGCTACCATAGGACCCATTACATGATCTTCGGGTAAATTAATCAATTCTGCTAGTTTTTCAATATCAAAACCAATCATCGGGCAGGAATCATAACCCATTGCTTTTGCTGTTAACATTAAGGTCTGCATTGCCATACCAATTGAACGTTGAGCTTCATCTCGCTGGAGCCATTCACGGTCTTTATAGAAAGCATCCGTCATACCTACCATTTGATTAGAGACTTGCTCTGGAGCATTAGTCCAATAACGACTAACTTCTTTTTGCCAAGCTTTCATATCTCCTGTAAAGAGAATTAGTAAAGAAGCTTCTGTCATTTGAGCTTGATCGAAACCAAGTTCTGTTCGGACTTTTTGTCGTAATTCTGGATCTCGAAGAATAACAAAACGCCAATGTTGAATATTGAAACTGGTGGGAGCCTGAATTGCTGCTTCTAAAAGTTTTTGTTCTTCTTCAGGTGTTATTTTATGGTTAGGATCGAAACCTTTAACAGCGCGACGTTGATAAATTGTGTCTAGGGTATCCATTGAGTAAAACTCCTCTTGATAGGTTTAAGTTTGAGAAACTGAGTTTGTCCAGAAAATGAAAAACTAAGTCTCCTGATTTGGGTTCCATCTGGTAGGCAACGGTTTTGTTAAATTCTACCTGAAATTAGGATCAAATAATCTACCTAATTTTTGAGTCCTAAAATAGCTAGTCATTAAATTCCGATTGTATAGGAATACATACTGGAGAGTAAAGTACCCAAACCTTTCGCGTAGGGAACAGGAGAAAGGGAATAGAAGATCAAAAATAGAATTTTTATGTAGTGTTGTGAAATGTTTGTAAGAGAGCATTAATAAATTTGTATCCTACTTTATTGTCATCACATAGGGTGTATATCTGTTCAAATTAATCTGCAATAATTCAAATACGATTCTGTGGATGATTATGCTGTATTTTATCAATAATTTATGATAATGAAGTGGTTTGATTTTCAAGTAAAAATTTTAGCTTCTTGGCTTCAGTATCTCATTTTTTTTCATTTATTTCTGGAACATAGAGTATGACTAAAGCTTTAGCAAGAGCATAGAAAGGATTTTTTCCAGGGCGAAGATATGTAAACAACCAATTTTTTGCTTTTGCTAATTTAGGCACTAATTCTGCTAAAACTACTGAAGATTTACCATTTTTTGATGTGCCTAAAATTGGAATAAGATTCTTGACTTTAACATCCTTTAACCAATTTTTTTACAAATTTATCTCTACCACAAAAGTATTTAGCATTCTCTGGAATAAAACTATAGGAACCTAGATAGAGAGAATTAATATTTTCCTCTGTTTGATGAGAATCTCTTTTCTCTTTTTCGGCGTTGATTATTTTGGCTATGATTGTGCTTTAATGGCTATTACCTAACTATTAACTCAAAGTATTTTATCTTTTGCCAAATTTAGGTTTCATAGCTTGATTCACCAACGGCTATTTTTCTAAATAAGGTTTGAGACTACTATTGCGTATAGCAAAATAGTAATGAATAATTTTTTAGTTTCTCATTTGCGATAAGTTAGTGATTTTCTCTCGGTGGAGTCTTCGGAGAATTTTGAGAGAATGATAGTAGATGGAAATTTTGTCTAATCAAAGGTTTGAGACTACTATTGCGTATAGCAAAATAGTAATGAATAATTTTTTAGTTTCTCATTTGCA
>NZ_JAAHHG010000605.1 GCF_010692555.1 Okeania sp. SIO3B5
CTAAACGGACGTGGAGGGAAGCGTTAGACTACCGCCAAGGAAGCAGCACCCTGTGAAGCGTCAACCCGCCGAGGAGCTATGGCTCAGTAGGAATCCCCGTGCCTAACAGCCGGGGAGGATGTCAAAGAGAATAAAATTAGGTAATTAATTTTGCTTAAGCACTTAGCAGTGCTTGAAGGGTATATTGACAAATTGCAGAGACTACCCAATAGCTAAAAGTCTTATATTATTAGCTTTTTATATCAAATTCGCTAAAAAATGTTCTATCTGAGCCCCATCTCCCCATCTCTCCATCTCCCCATCCCCCCATCCCCCCATCTCCCCATCTCCCACTTTTTCTAAACAATCACCTCAAGGACTGCCATATATGAGATTATGGGTATGATAGATTCGGTAATGTAACGTTTCTTATTCATTAAGAACATAATCTCAAAAATCATGGTAGCGGTAGCAATTTTAGCGGCTGGACGTGGCACCAGAATGAAGTCTGACCTACCCAAGGTATTACACCAGTTAGGTTCTTGTACCTTAGTTGAACGGGTCTTGAAAAGTTGTGTTTCTATTCAACCATCGAGAATAATTATTATAGTTGGTTATCGTGGAGACCTTGTACAAGAGTCTCTTCTGAATACTGAAAATCAAGACGATAACTTACCCACCCCGGAATTTGTAGAACAGAGGGAACAATTAGGGACTGGTCATGCCGTTCAACAGTTATTACCCAGTCTTGAAGGATTTTCTGAAGACCTTCTGGTTTTAAATGGGGATGTACCATTATTACGGCCAGAAACTCTGAAGAATTTAATTGACACTCACAAAGAAAATAAAAATGCAGCCACAATCTTGACTGCGAATCTACCTAATCCTAAAGGTTACGGTAGAATATTTTGTGATATAAACAATATCGTTACGCAAATAGTAGAAGACCGAGACTGTACGGCAGCTCAGAAACAAAACCACCGAGTAAATGCCGGAGTCTACTGTTTTAACTGGCCCGCTTTAGCAGAGATTTTACCAAAACTCACCACAAATAATGATCAACAAGAGTATTACATAACAGATACAGTTAATTTTCTTAGCCCTGTTATGGCGGTTGATGTGGATGACTATCAAGAAATTGTGGGAATTAATGACCGTAAACACTTGGCTACAGCTTATGATATTTTGCAAACTAGGGTTAAAGATGATTGGATGAGTGCCGGAGTAACTTTGATAGACCCCGATAGTATAACTATTGATGATACAGTTTTGTTACAACGGGATGTGATTATTGAACCACAAACTCATATTCGGGGTAGAAGTACCATTGGTGCTGGTAGTCGCATTGGGCCAGGAACTTTGATTGAAAATAGTCAGATCGGTAAAAATGCATCGATTTTGTATTCGGTGATTTCTGATAGTACGGTGGCTGATCGTACTCGTATTGGCCCTTATGCACATCTACGAGGAGATTCTCAAGTGGGGTCTCACTGTCGAATTGGTAATTTTGTAGAATTGAAAAAAGCTCAGGTGGGCGATCGCACTAATGCAGCTCATTTATCTTATTTAGGGGATGCGACTTTGGGAGAAAAGGTAAATGTTGGTGCAGGTACAATTATTGCTAACTATGATGGGGTGAAAAAACATCATACCGAAATTGGCGATCGCTCTAAGACTGGTGCAAATAGTGTATTGGTTGCTCCTGTTACTTTGGGGGAAGATGTGACGGTGGCGGCTGGTTCGGTAGTAACAAAGAATGTGGAGGATGATAGTTTGGTTATTGCTCGTTCTCGACAACTTACGAGAAAAGGTTGGCGGTTGAAACAGTCTGATGAGAAGCAGCAACAGGCAAATGAGTCGGAGCAAAAAACTCAAGAGTAGAGGAGTAGGGGAGTGGGGGAGTGGGGGAGTAGGGGAGTGGGGGAGTGGGGGAGCAGGGGAGTGGGGAGAATAGAAAGATTTACTGTTGAAGCAAGAGGATAAGTTTTTTGATTGCTCATTATCCGGAAATGATATTACATATTACAAATAAAGATTATTTTTTGTGCTTTTTTTCAGAAAATTTCTTGCCTGTTGTCTACTTCTGCAAAAATTCTATTCTTTTTCACAGATGTCTAATAGCTCAAAATGCTAACTTTTTGAGCAGACAAGGGTAGAAAAATTACAGGACTCTCATATTCGACCACATCCTCTGTAATTTCCTTTTCTCCTGTCTCCTGTCTCCTGTCTCCTGACTCCTACCCTCACCCATAAGACTTATTCAGCAAACCCTATTTAAGGAGATAATTTTGTGAAAGCTTTTGAAATTCAGGAATTTGGCAACTTAGTCTGTACTGAAAGACCACAACCACAACCAAAATTTGGAGAAGTTTTAGTCAGGGTAAAAGCAGTCTCTGTTAACTATCGAGATATTTTAATGGTAAAAGGTCTTTACCACCCCCATCTACATTTACCTGTTATTCCCTGTTCGGATGGAGTGGGAGAAGTTGTGTCCGTAGGAGAGGGTGTCACTAAATTTCAACCTGGGGATAGAGTCGCGGGTATTTTTATGCAGAAATGGCGATCGGGTAATTTAACTAAGGAGGTATTTAAGTCAGCTTTGGGTGGTGAAGTTGACGGAATGTTGGCAGAATATGTGGTCTTGTCTGAAGATGGTTTAGTAAGTATTCCGTCTCACTTATCTGATATAGAAGCAGCAACTTTACCTTGCGCTGCAGTAACAGCTTGGCACGCTTTGATGGAAGCAGGTTTAAAACCAGGGGAAACAGTTCTAATTATGGGAACAGGTGGGGTTTCTTTGTTTGCTTTACAGTTTGCAGTTATGGCAGGAGCAAGGGTTATAGCAACTTCTAGTAGTGATGAAAAGTTGGAGAGGGTGAAGCAGTTAGGTGCATCTGATGTAATTAATTATAAGTCTGTGCCAAAGTGGGAAAAACAGGTGTTGGCGTTAACTGAGGGAGTGGGAGTTGACTATATTGTGGAAGTTGGTGGAGCAAATACTTTGAGTAAGTCTTTAAAAGCAGTCAAAATAGGGGGGCAAATTAGTTTGATAGGTGTATTAGCAGGAGCGCAAGCAGAATTTAATCCTTTACCTGCGGTGATGAAAGGAGTCCGGATACAAGGAATTTTTGTCGGTTCGCGCCAGATGTTTGAGGAAATGAATAAGGCCATAGATGTGAATAAATTGCATCCTGTATGCGATCGCGTCTTTCCATTTGAGTCAGCTCCAGAAGCACTAAGTTATATGGAAACAGGTTCCCATTTTGGCAAAATTACAATTCAACTTTAGGGAGTAGGGAGTAGGGAGTAGGGAGTAGGGAGTAGGGAGGAGTGACAGGAAGTGAATACTTATAATTCATATCTAGATTATGGAACGCCAAATTTTACTCATAAATAAGGGAAAAAAATGAAAGCATTAGTATTAGAAAAACCAGGAACTCCTGATAGTTTACTTATGGCAGAAATGCCTTTGCCACAACCAGAAGCAGGAGAAATACGGGTAAAAGTCCATGCAGTAGGATTAAACCCTGTTGACTATAAAGTGGCTGCTTCTGGGTTTTCCAGGTGGAGTTATCCATTTATTTTAGGGTTAGATGTGGCGGGAGTTGTGGAGGCTGTCGGTGCTGATGTGACTGACTGGCAAGTTGGAGATAAAGTTTATTATCATGGGAATTTGTCGAAACCCGGTGGATATGCAGAATATACTAACGCTACCGCCATAGCAGTTGCTCCACTTCCAGAAGGTGTTTCTTTTGCTGAAGCTGCTGCTATTCCTTGTGCGGGTTTGACTGCTTACCAAGCTTTGCATCGACGTTTGCACATTCAGTCAGAGCAAACTATTTTAATTCATGGTGGTGCTGGTGGGGTTGGTGGTTTTGGGGTACAGTTGGCAGTGTTAGCTGGGTTGGAGGTAATTACAACTTGTTCTCAGAATAATTTTGATTATGTGCAAAAGTTGGGAGCAAAGCATTTAATTGACTATAAAAATGAGAATGTAGTTGTTAGGGTGAAAGAAATTACTAAAGGGCGGGGTGTTGATGCAATTTTAGATACGGTTAGTTCGGAAACTGCAACAAAAGGTTTTGATATGTTGGCATTTAATGGTGGAATTGCTTGTATTGCTGGGTTGCCAGATTTTAGTAAGTTTAGACCTTTTAATATTGCTGCTTCTATCCATGAAGTTGCTTTGGGAGGTGCTTATTTATCTGGGGATAAAAAAGCAATTAAAGATTTAGGAAAAATGGCAAGAGAAATGGGGGAGTTAGTCAGACAAAAAAAAGTTGATTCAATGTTAACAGAAGTAATTAGTTTGGAAGAAATACCAGAAGCATTAAACCGTTTAAAAGGTCGTCATGTCCGGGGTAAAATAGTTGCTAAAGTGGCAGAATAAAGTGTATTGGAGAAAAAAAATACCTTTGTAATATCATATCCGGATAATAATAGCGCGATGAACAAAAAACTTTCTCCTTTTCCTCCTCTTGTTATTTCTTCCCTCCTGACTTCTGACTCCTGACTCCTGACTCCTTCTTCTAATTTAGAGATTACATTCTTGAACTTTAGAATATAATATTCGACGTAAACGTTTAGTAATCATAAATTCGGGAATATTCACAGTAGCATCTAGCTCTCTTAAAGCTATTGGCAAATGACCTTTAGGAGCATTTTCTGAAAAATTTAACTGCTCATATTCTTTCCATTTTCTGGCTTTTCTCCAACCTAATTTGTCACCGAATATCTGATAACTTTGTGGATCATATGCTTCCAAGTTATTGCCAGTTTCTAAGTAAATTGACATTTGAATACTAATACCAAATTTGTCTTCAGAATATTTTCGCCATAGTCGATCTATATTGCTAATTTCTTCACAAGAAATTTTTTCTTTTATTGCTCTTGTATTGATACCTCCTCCTCTCTTTCTTTGAGTTAAAGTTAAAATCAGATCGTATGTTTCTTCGTCTGCTTCTTGCCATTTATTCTCTGCTAATAAGTTTTCTAACTTAGCATAAGGAGAATTGTCTGGCTCTGATGAAGCAATAACTTGAGATTGAGAAATATCTGATTTATTGTGGGTTAATATTTCTAGATTATTAGAGTTTGCTAATGATGGAAGTGCTGCCAAAATAATCCATAATAAAATAGTTAAATTTTTTAGTTTATACTTAATCATAAATTAACCTCCAAATTATTTATCATCATATTCTATAATTTATTTAAGATATAGTAATCCTATTTAATTAAAATTTTATAGAAAATATATTGGAATTAGCAGCCAACCCCTAAATATTTAGACTAAAATCCTCTGAATGCTTACAAATCCTCCTCTATCTCGGAGGAGGACTAAGTTACGATAAACATTATCATACATTTTTAAATTGACTAATTTTTTGAAGTCAAATAATCGTAACCATTCAGCTATTAATAATAAAGTTTAAGGCGTTTCAGCAACACCAAGTTTAATTTGGCTTTAACTTATCAATCGCTTTTACCGAAAAATCGTGGTCTAAAGACTGCCCTTTTAAGAGGATAAAAAAAAGAGAATTCCCTATTTTAAGCCTCCTCATTACAGAGGTACTGATAACTGATATCATGTCCGGTTGAATAATTAGACTTTGGTGGAAGGAAGGCAGCTATGCTGGAGGCAGGAGGCAGAAGGTTTTCTCCTTTTTTCACCTTAATTTTATACACGCTCCGATGCTACCGGACATGAT
>NZ_JAAHHG010000606.1 GCF_010692555.1 Okeania sp. SIO3B5
CCAACCTAAATCTGATATTGCTCTGGATAATTTACGGTTTTTGACCATTCCAGAAACATTGTCATACCTCTAAAACAATTGTTTGGTTTTCACGAATTATTTCAGTGGACAATTTATGCAGAAAATCAGTCCTCATGTCTTTTACTTTGGCATGAAATTTAGCTACTCTCAATCTAGCTTTTTCATATTGTTTAGACCCAAAGGTTTTTTTTGATAATGATTTACTTAGCTTTCGTTAGCGCAGCTCCTCTGAAAGAGGCTACTTTTTAATCCGTTTTTTCAATGGTTTAGGAGCGTCAACCTTCGTACCATCGCTAAATGTAGCAAAAGTTTTTATGCCTAAGTCTATCCCCACTGAATTATCAGTATGAGGCAATATTTTGGCACAAGTTTCTACTACAAAACTTAAGAAATATCTATTAGCTGAGTCTTTGATAATAGTTACTGATGATAGGGGAGCAGGTAACTCTCACGGGCGAAACTATCTTGAGTTTTCCAATCTTAGCTAAATAAACTTTATGTTGACCAACTTGAAAACCTGCCCTTGTAAATCTAGCAGTTTGTTTTGACTTTCTAATGCATGAATTTAGGAGGTTTAACAGGTTTACCTTTTCTCTGGCCTTTAGTCGATTTAAAAAAGTTTTGATAAGCTTGGTTTAAATCATTCAAAGATTGCTGCAATGGTATGTTAGAAACTTCTTTAAGCCACTCTCTATCTTCAGTCTTTTTTGCTTGAGTAATAAACTGTTTTTGTAGCTGTGAGTTAGTGGGCTTCTTACCTCCTAATTTGTATTTTTCACAGGCAACAAGCTAGGCTATCATTCCAAACAACACGAACGCAACCAAATAGCTTTGCTAATTGATGCTTTTGTCCCGGTGTTGGATATATGCGATACTTAAATCTAGCTTTCATAATTCGATATTTAAACTAACAGTATTGTAACATATTCATTGAAACACTTAACAACTAAAAAGTCGCCCTAGAAGGGCGAGGCTTGGGACCCAATTTTTCGGTCAAAAGTGAGAATTTGTAACCTTGACACTTATCAAGTCAAAATTTTTCTCAAAATAATATGGGCCTAAAACCCCGCCTTTTAAGGCGAAATATTTTTGGAGAGTTGCTCAAATCCCCTACTTCCCCTCCCCTCCTGGGAGGGGTTAGGGGTGGGTTGGGAGGGGGAGGGGCGAGGGGTGGGTTAACTTCTGACTTCTAACTTCGTTAACTCTGCCAGATACTTTCAATTTTCTGGGCGATCGCCTCAGCTTCCTGACGGCACTTGGTCGAATTTTCCTCATGCACCAATACTGTCACATGACCTAACTTTCGTCCTGGACGAGATTCTGTTTTGCCATACCACCAAACCGAAGCATTAGGAATTTGAGTTAATTGTTGCCGTTTTGTCAAGTAGTCATTTACCGCAAATTCATAACCCAACAAATTCACCATCACCGCGCCCCTAGACTTAAGAGTGGTATTACCCAGAGGTAGACCACAAACTGCCCGTAAATGTTGTTCAAATTGAGAAGTCTCACAAGCATCCAAAGTGTAATGACCAGAGTTATGAGTTCTAGGAGCAATTTCATTAATTAAAACTTTTTTATCTTTAGTAATAAATAATTCAATACCAAATACTCCCACGACTTCTAAACTATTGAGGAGAGTTTGAGCGATCGCCTGAATTTCTTCGACTAATTCTAAATTTTCATCAAATACAAAAACCCGCCGACAAACCTGATTTTCTTGTTGTGTTTCTACCACAGGATAAACCTTAATTTCACCAGTTACTGAACGAGCAGCAATAATTGCAACTTCCCGGTCAAAAGGGATAAATTCTTGAATGAAAATATTTGGATTTCTCTGAGATTTTAAACTATTAATATCTTGAATAATAGAAATACCATGACCATCATAACCATGACGACGTGCTTTTAATACTAGAGGAAATTTTATTGCTTCAGCTTCTGTTTTCCACTCCCAAAATTTGGGAACAGGTAAACCTAAATCTCGTAAATAACATAACTGTTCATATTTATCTAATAACGGCTTCAATACAGATAAATTAGGACGAAAAATTACATTTTTTTTACTCAGAAGCGACAATTCATCTATATTAATAAATTCATTTTCAAAAGTAATCACATCACAACTATTGGCTAACTGAGCAGTTGCCTGAAAATCATCAATTTCTGCCAAAATAGTATCTTTTGCTATAGATACTGCCGGGTCA
Source organism: Okeania sp. SIO3B5 (assembly GCF_010692555.1). GTDB lineage: Bacteria > Cyanobacteriota > Cyanobacteriia > Cyanobacteriales > Microcoleaceae > Okeania. Next base: position 2,229 of record NZ_JAAHHG010000606.1, read on the forward strand.
TCTTTTTCAGGAGTTTGAATAATTAAATCTACTCCCAATTTTTTAGCAGCATCCGCCATCATCCATGCCAATTGACCCCCACCAATGACACCAACCCGCTGAATTTTGTTTTGGTGTTTTCTTGCCTTTTCAGTGCTATTCATTTTGATTGTAAATTCAGTTTCAACTTTTGTATTTTATAGCAGAAGAAAGAAGGAAGAAGGAAGAAGGAAAAATCTTGTGTTGTCTGAGTTTTCAGCTTTTGATATGTCCGCGACCTTTACTTCGACTGCTATAACAAAATAAAAATAGTTTTTATCAGTTTTATTAATCTATGGCAATCCTATTTCAGTTGCGGGCAAAAATATTTTTAGGAAATAGGGAGTAGGGAATAGAAAAGAAGAAAAACAACTGTATCTCAGTAACTTGGGATAGGCTATATACAAAACAGGAAGCTTTAACGAAGTCAGAAGTCAGAAGTAATTTTTGTAACGGGGATTTGAACTCCGCTCCAAAAATATTGTGCCTTAAAACACGGGGTTTTCAACCCACATTATTTTGATAAAACATTACAAATTAATTTCGTAATTTGAACAATAATTTCCTTGAAAGTTTTAGATGCTTTTTACTCTTTTTTACCTAACAGTTAATAATTGATTCCAACTAGCTTTAAGTTTTAAATTTTAAATTTTAGATACTTTTTACTCTTTTTTACCTAACAGTTAATAACTGATTCCAACTAGCTTCAAGTTTTAAATTTTAAATTTTAGATAACTTTTACTCTTTTTCACTTAACAACTGATTCCAACTAGCTTCAAGTTTTAAATTTTAAATTTTAGATATAGCAATAGCCAAAGCTATTAGGACTTATGCTGATGAATCTTACACTAGACAATGTTTTTTCCACTGTGTCCAGTTAAGTGTTCCCTGTTATAACTTTTACCTTCTTTCAGTTACCGAATAATTAAGGTTTAAAGCCTATTCTTTAAAACAAAAAAAATCAACAAAAAAAATCAAGTTCGCCAGTACTATCAGTTTTTAGGAGAGGTAATCTCAGTTATCAGTTATCAGTTAACAGCACCTCTGTAATAAGGAAGCAAGAAAATACGGAATTTTCTTTTTTTATCCCCTTAAAAAGGGAGGCTTTAGACCAGGATTTTTCGGTAATTATTAAGTAGATAAGTCTAATTAAACGTTAAAAAAATTGTATGAGCGGATTTAACCAAAACGAAAGCTTTTACTTAAGCACCCCAAGTTCTAAAAACCCGCCCTCTAATATTGCGTTTATTTCTGTTCACCTACCTAATTAGTCATGATTAATTATTAATTAGGGCTTGCTGATTAAATCTAAAAGTATTGACTTATATTGGTTGAGCGCATTTTTTAGTTAAAAAAAGTCCAAGCTTTTAGGTTGTAATGGTTCAAAAAATTAGTATTTTAGGCTCATAGTTGCGCAGAATAATTCCTTGATTCTTCTTCCTTCTACCTCCTCTATAATTCCCATTTCTCCTGTCTCCTGTCTCCTGTCTCCTGTCTCCTACCCTTACCCATAAGACTTTTTCAGCAAACCCTAATTATTAATTATTAATTGTTTAAATTAGCTCTTAATTTTTTCTCTGCTTCTACTTCATCTAGTTTTGATTGTTCGATAAACTCATAAAATATTGCTTTTTCAATCTTAGGAAATGTAGGGCTAGTTTCAACCTCAACATATTTTTTATTTTGCAGTTGATAAATTAATAAAACTTCTCCATCATAACGCCAAAATTCTGATATTCCCATGCTCGCATAAAGATTAACTTTATTAATATCGGTATGAGTAATATCAACTTCTACTACTAAATCGGGCGGTGGATCTTGAGTTAAATCAATTTTTTTCCCTGCCACCTTTGATTGATTTTGAATATAATAACAATTATCTGGTTCTGCACCTCTATCTAATTGTGGATAATTCAAAGTTGTAGAACCCAAAGTTTTAATTTTTAACCCCATTTCAAAAACTAAAATTCTGATAAATAAACCAATTATTTCTCTAGCAAATTCATGTTCTTCCAGAGGCGTAGTAATTTCCAATATTCCTTGGTCATATATAATTCTGGCATTGCGACTTTCTCCCAGAGCTTCAATGATTTTTTGGTACTTCTGCCAATTCAAGTTATAGAAAACAATTCTTTTTTCAGGAATAGTTAAAGCAACAGTATTAATCATTTTTTTTCCTATCAAACAATTTTGTTCCCATTTCAGTCATAGCTGAAAATACTAGATAAAAAATCAAAATACTTATACCGATAAGAAATGGTACTAAATCATCCGGCATTTGTTAATTCCTAGTCAATTTTATCCACCGATGATAACATGAACAACCTTTAGCTACGCAATATATTTGTGGAGCATTCCAAAGAAAAACCCTGAACCTTGTTTCAGAAGTATCTCTATCTCTCTATCTATCTATATAACAATTCCCAAGAAGCGTGAGGTACAAAATTTTTTTGTGGCACGGGAGTAGGGAGTATTCAATAATTAATAATTAATAATTAATAATTAATAATTAATAATTAGGGTTTGCTTATGGGGTAGTCCTGCATGGTAATGGTGAAGATATATATTTTTTAATTTCTCCCACACTCCCAATCCCCCCATCTCCCCATCTCCCCATCTCCCAATCTCCCAATCTCCCCATCTCCCCATCTCCCCATCTCCCCATCTCCCCATCTCCCCACACTCTCTCTACCATTACTATGCACCACCACCGCTTATGGAAAGTCTTTTTGATGGGGTAGGAGATAACCCACCCCTCGCCCCTCCCCCTCCCAACCCACCCCTAGCCCCTCCCAGGAGGGGAGGGGAAAACAGGAGAAATGGGAATAAACGAGGAGGTAAGAGTAATAATTGTAAGGTAAGAATTCAGCTATTAGCAGTCAGCTTTTCCTGCGGAATGCTGCGCAAACAGCAAAAAAAAGAGGATTTTAATAAATATAGACTGTTTCAGGCAGCTTTTATAGTAAGTAAAAATTATGAATCAATTAGTAAAGCTTTGATCTAAAATTAAAGGCAATAGCTGATTACTGAATGCTTACATTGTAAGAATGATTTTTATGCCCAACTATGACCCTAAAATATGCTCCATGCATAAGCATGAATATCTGAAAAATTTGCACTTTTTTCGACCCCAAAAAGGCACTTTTCTTTATATGTCAATACTTTTATATTTAATCAGCAAACCCTGATTACTTATCCTTGAAAACCTGATTACTTATCCTTGAAAAGAAGAGGATTGACGCGGTAGGGAAAATTTTTTCTCGTTTCTCCTTTAAAGGAAAGGCTTTAAACCTTAATTATTCGGTAAAAAATCAAAACAACTGTACCTCAATAACTTGAGAAACACA
>NZ_JAAHHG010000607.1 GCF_010692555.1 Okeania sp. SIO3B5
TAGTCTATAATTACCGAAAAATTAAGGTATAAAGCCTCTCCATTCATGGATAAAAAAGCGGTCGAGGGATGGCTAGGTCTCCTCGCCATATCCAATCGACTAAGATAAGAAAAAATTTATTTTTTTCCCCTTTAAAGGGGAGGCTTTTAACCCGAATTGTTTAATTATTTAATTATTTAATTATTAATTATTCGGTAATTCTAAATTCTAAATTCTAAATTCTTGAACTGATTTTGGTATTAAACTAGAACTTTTTCTCGACTACTATCAAATTTTTCAAAGCGGGTTTTATCAAGATTTCCTACATAAGGACCTTGTTTTACTTCAATCATTTCTACTTCTTCTAACATTTTGAAGCCGTGTCCACCTTTAATTAATAACAAAACATCTCCTTTATTTAAAATCCTACTTTCCAGATATTCTTGTTGGTCATTGTAAAAATCTACTAGCAATTTTCCTTCTCTGATTAGTAAAACTTCTTGAGTATAAAAAACTTCTCTCCTTACCATATTATGACGATGAGGTTGAATTTCTTTGCCTTTAGGATGTCTCATATAAGCTAGCTGTTGAGAATAGCTATCTGGAGTAAAAAAATGAATTCCAGGCTCTCTAAAATTAGCCGGAATAATCATTGCTAATACTTCATTGTGATACATGATTTGTTGAATCATAAGTAAATATCCTTGTAATGTAATTTTATGATTTTGTGAAGCCTCAATAAACTTGATATATATAGGACTTACACTATACAAGGCATTTTCCTCCGAAGCGATCGACAGAGTTTGCGGAGCAGCCCGGCACAGAAAGCAATCTAAAATCCTAGTTTTTCGTACCTCGTGCGTAAGTCTTGTATAAATTATTTTGGCTTTATCATTATAATCCCACAAAAATTCTAGCTCGATCGCTCACTTTTCTGTTCACCTATCCGTTCATTTACTGATTCAAAATGTTCACTTACCTGTTCAAAATGTTCATTACCTGTTCAAAATCAAAAAATAAGCCAAAAACATTAAGGGATAACATGGAAAACCTGTATCAAGTAGATATGAGTTAGTCCCAGTCCAGGTCCAAATCTCAATCCAAATTCCACTCAAGAGTAAACAACTTGTCCGAATATAATGCTTCCTTGTTTGTGCAGCATTCTGTAATACCAAGCGTGATAAATGTTTGTTACAAATGGTAGGGACGTTGCATAAGGGCGTCCCTACGAAAGAAGGAAGTGGGAAGAAGGAAGAAGGGTTAAATATTGAAAAAAAGCGAAAAAAGATAGAGATAACTATCTCAAATGAACTGGAGCAGGTATTTTTAAGCATATCCGATCAATATCTACATTTTTGTAGCATTCTTTTTTCACGCTTGGTATAAGAAAGTAAACAGGGACTTTGACTTTTTGCTCAAGTCAAGTTGCGATCGCTCCTTTCTCTCTCTTCATCTTCATGGGAAGCTCAAATCCCCGTTACAAAAATAACTTCTGACTTCTGACTTCTAATATCATGTCCGGATAATTAGTTATAAAAAAACTTTCTTCTTCTCCTATTCTTCCTCTTCCTTCTTCTTTCTTCCCCTCCTGGGAGGGGGAGGGGCGAGGGGTGGGTTGACTCCTGACTCCTGAGGACTGACTCCTCCGTCGTTATTTATTTATCACTGTTCAACCGGACATGATATAACTTCTGACTTCATTAAGAATCGGGCCATTTTTTTGCCTCTAGTCTCTCCCTTTCAGTAGACTGAGGATATACAGATGGAGAAAGTCCTATGAAAAAATCATCAAAATCTCAAGGTCGTTTGGTTTGGAATCATTCCACCCATATAGAAGGGTTAATTCCTATTTTAGAGAAACTAATCCAACGTCAGGGTATTGAAACTGTTACTCCAGGAGTCATCAGCAGATCCAGAAGTCATATTCCCCACATGAAATTAAAAGTTTCAGTGCCTATTCGAGGTGGTTTTAAACTTATTGCTAGACAAGGAAAGACAGTTCAAGAAGTGTTTATGTTGACAAGCTTAACTCAAGAAGATTTAGAAGAGGCGATCGCTTATGTCTTAGCCAAATAATCTACTTCTTGTCCAATTTTTGGTATAGCGCTACGCGCTAGAGAATAGGGAACAGAGAACAGGGAATAGCGAACTGTAAAAGGGTTTTCGGTGCGGAAATGCTCCACGAACAGGATTGAAAAATGTCCTAACCAATTCTTGTAGTGCTATAGATGTATTTGGAAGAATTCAAAAAAAGCCTATACTTTCCCCATGGAAGTTTAGGCTTTTATGTTTTTGATTAAAACTACTATTACAACGCTTTTCAAATTGATGAACCACATCTTCATATCATGTCCGGTTGAATAATTAGACTTTGGTGGAAGGAAGGCAGGAGGCAGGAGGCAGAAGGTTTTCTTTCATTGTCACCTTAATTTTATACACGCTCCGATGCTACCGGACATGATATCACAAGTAAAACCTTTTTGTAAGCATTCAGCTATTAGCTTTTATTTGAATCAAGAAAAACTAAGGTTAGCTGACAGAAATATTTCATTTCCTGCAGAATGCTGCGCAAACATATTTCACTTCTTGACTACTAATACCAGATTTATAAATGTTTGCTACAAATATCTAGGGTATTTCTTAGGAGTCAGTCCTCAGGAGTCAGGAGTCAGAATGGATGGCTTTAATACCATTTTTTAGGGCGTAAATTATCTTTTTTGTCAAAGGGACATCTCATGTAAAGTCTTTTTATCGCTCTTACTATTCGTAACATTCTTTTTTCAAATTGGTATAATTCCTTCTCCCAAGATAATGAGTTAATAACTAGGGTTTGCGCTCAAAAGTCTTTTAGTAGGGGTAGGAGACAGGAGACAACCCACCCCTCGCCCCTCCCCCTCCGGTGGAGGGGAAGACAGGAGAAATGGGAATTATAGAGGAGGTAGTCGGAAAAATTGTTCCTTGATTTTTCTGCCATAATAGTCCCAAAATACTAGCTTTTTGCAGCTCTTTGAGCCGAAAAGCTGGCACTTTTTTAGACCAAAAAATGCGCTCAACCTTTATATGTCAATGCTTTGATATTTAATCAGCAAACCCTAACTAATAGCTGATAGCTGTTAGCGTTTGCGTAGCATTCCGTAGGAAAGCTCCTCTGAAAGAGGCTAGCTGACGGCTGAATGCTTACACCTTTTTTAATTGGTGGTGAAAATTACCACCTAAAAATCAAACTTCTTCCTTCTTCCCTCTTCCTTCTTCCTTCTTCAATCAGCCCAATTATCTTGCCATTTAACCGTACCCTCTTCAGCTAATAACCATTGCCGAGAAACTAAATTTTCTCGCTGTGGAATTTCAGTTTCATTTTCATTTTCATCCCGGTAAACAATTGCATATTTATAAGCAATTACTTTTCCTGCACTCTCATTAAAGGGAATTTCATTAAACCAAGTATTAGAATTTATATACTCTAAATGGTAAGCTTTACTAATATCCCAATTTCCCAATTCCGGACAATTTCCTGTTACTACTATTGCCTCTCCAGGATTAGTTGAAACTCCATTTAATTGCGCTCGGACGATTACTTTCCCCTTGACGCGATCGCCTAAATAATTAATCACAATCATGTCTTGTACGCCCAGTTCTAGATTATGTAATGCGCCATTTTTTACTTCAAAAAAGCGCTTCGTTAAAACACAAATATATTCTCCATCTTCCAAATCAGTTTCTACCCGTTCTATTGTTACTGGATTACCTCGATTAATTGCTACAAAACAACGATAATCTCGGTAACATCGCACATAACAATAAACATCCTCACTAAGATATTTTTGCCACTGACTTCCCAGAGAAATAGCAGGATTAATTCGACGTACTTTTGATAATAATTGAACATCTCGATAAATTGGTGTATCTGTATCCCATCTTTCCATCATCGGGCGATTATAAGGTTCTTCCCCACCATCTCTATCATTATAAAGATATTGCTCAGTACCATAATAAATGCAGGGAATACCACGAGAAGTCATAATTAAATTAATAGCTAATCTCAAAATTCCTGGGTCTGGATTCAAATTTTGAAACCTGGGCATATCGTGATTATCAACAAAAGTCACCAGCTCACTAGCGCTATTATAAACATTATCTTTGTCTAATAATTCTTGAATAATATGAAATCCTCCAGGTTCACATTTTCCTAAAGCGCGTCGAATTGCTACACAAAAACCAAAGTCTAAGATTGACATTCCAGACTTATTGGCAAATTCCAGAGATGCAGTATCATAAGGTCCGCTAAAAATCCATTCCCCAAACACAAATACTGAAGGTTTATGACTTTTTATATCAGCATAAAATTCTTGCCAAAACCATAATGGCATATGTTTAATTGTATCTATTCGTAGCGCATCTACTCCACGGTCTAACCATAACTTAATTGCTGATTTAATATAATCTCTATAGTCAGAATTATTCTCATTAAAATCTGCTAATCCTCCTAATTCTCTATTTTCAACTTGCCATTTTTCATCCCAATCTTCTACTTCGCCATAATGGTGATACCAGTTGTTAAAATCGTTATGAAAATCAGCAATTAAAACTCCATCATCAAATAACTGACCTTTCTTACCACCTGCATCTGGAGTACTATGATTACACACAATATCCAAGATTATTTTTATTCCTAAATCATGAGCTGCTGCTACTAATTTGTCGAAAACTGTTTCCTGATTTTTTATTAAAGAAATCTCATCATCTTTGTCTACTAAACGAGGATTTAGCCGTTTAAAATCTTTTGCCCAGTAGCCATGAATAGGAGCCATTTCAAATAATTCTTCTTCTATTTGTTCAAATAAAGGAGTCATCCAAATAGCTGTAATTCCCATATTTTTGAGATAGCCAAGTTTATCAATTATTCCCTGTAAATCTCCACCCCAATATAAACCCCATTTTTCTTTATTTGGGTCATATAATTTAGGGTTTGGACCTTCATTATTCCTGGGATCTCCATCAAAAAAGCGGTCTACAATAATGAAGTATATTGTTTCTTGACGAAACTCTATGGAACGAGTGAAAAGAAATTCAAAGTCGTTGTTAGTATTATTTTTGCTGTCAAATGTTTTATTTTTAGAATCTTTTGGCATTCTTGACTCCTGCTTTGGTTAAGATTATTTTGGTTTATTATTTTGATACCAATTTTATAACAGAAGTTAATACGAAAACAGAACACGGAGAAGTCTCATTTGTTACATTAAAGCCCCCTAAATCCCCCAAAATTGGGGGACTTTTACCAGCTAATGGATTCTTGTTCCCCCCAGAATTGGGGGGCTAGGGGGGCAAAATTCAGTATTAAACAACTTTTCAGATATCCTCTTAACTTCTTCCCTCTTACCGAATAATTAATAAGTAAGCATTCAGCCGTCAGCCAGCCTCCTACCCGAGGAACTGCGGACTTCAGCTATCAGAAGAGTGCTTTTAGTTTAGGAGAAAAGCTTTATGAACCGTCTTACTACAAAAGTTGCCTCCCTTGCCCTTAAAGTCCGTTGTTAATTTAAACACCGTCCTTTAAGTAGAGAGTCTTGTTGCTGAAGTCCGCAGTTCCTCCGGAGGAGGCTAGCTGACTGCTA
>NZ_JAAHHG010000608.1 GCF_010692555.1 Okeania sp. SIO3B5
AGTACGTCCGGGGGAAGGTACAGAAGATACGAGGCGTGTTGCTACCCGTGGGGAAGTAGGAGAAGATAATTGGAATTTGGTGAGTTATTTGGCGGGGTATCAGGCTCGGTTGGTAGTGACGGGGAGGCGGGAAGAAGAAGATACGGTAGAGGTGGTGCATGAAGCTTTAATTCGAGAGTGGAGAACTTTGGGGGGGTGGATCGATGCTAACCGTGAGTTTAGAACATGGCAAGAACGGTTGAAGGTGACATTACGGGAGTGGAAAAAGAATAACAATGATCTGGGAGGGTTATTACGGGGTGTGCGGTTGAGTGTGGCGGAAGATTGGTTGCGTAAACGTGGGGGGGAGATGACAGAGGAAGAGCGAAATTTTATTCAGGTTAGTTTTAAAGAAAGGGATAGGGATAAAAAAGAACGGGAACGTAGGCGACAACTGACAATTATTGGGTTGAGTGGTTTTTCCTTTATAGCTTTGAGTTTAGCTGGAATAGCTGGGTGGCAATGGCAAAATTCAATAAAGAGTGAGATTCAAGCTCTCAGTGCATCCTCTAAAGCACTTTTTACCTCAAATCGATATTCCTTTGATCCGTTGATTGCTGCTTTGCGAGCAGGTAAGAAATTGAAAAATTCCATTTGGTTGATAAATGACGACAAGCTAAAAGTAGAAGTCATGGAAGCATTGAATGCAACTTACTGGGTAAGAGAAAGCAACCGCTTAGAAAATCATAAAGATGCTGTTGAGCAAGTTAGGTATAGTCCCGACGGTAAAACTATTGCCACCGCAAGTTTCGACAAAACAGCTAAACTCTGGAGTACTGATGGTAAAGAACTTGTGACATTAGCAGGGCATAAAAGAGATGTTGTGGATGTAAGTTTTAGCCCTGATGGTCAAACTATTGCTACTGCCAGCAGAGATAAGACTGTCAGACTCTGGAATAAACAAGGGGAGCTTTTAAAGACTTTCAATGCCCATGAAAAGGTTGTTTGGAGTGTTAGTTTTAGTCCTGATGGTCAAACTATTGCTACCGCTAGTGCTGACCAAATAGCAAAGCTTTGGACACTAGATGGTGTTCTGCTGAAGGATTTAAAAGGTCATAGGGGGGCAATTTACAGTATCAGCTTTAGTCCAGATGGTGAAACAATAGCTACCGCTAGCCAAGATAAGACCGTAAAACTTTGGGATGCCCAAGGTAATTTACTTGATACTTTCACTCGACATACTGATCAAGTAATAAGTGTTAGTTTTAGCCCTGATGGACAAACTATTGCCTCTGGTGGAAAAGACAAAACACTCATCCTTTGGAATAGAAAAACCCAAAAACCAGTGTTTCCTCCCGTGAATGACAAAGATTCAGTTGCAATTACATATTTAAGCTTTAGCCCTGATGGTCAAACTATTGCTACTGCATATCAAAATGGAAAAGTGCAGCTACGGCGTAGTAGAGACGGTTTACTATTAACAACCTTAGAAGGACATAGAGATGGAGTCAACAGCGTTAATTTCAGTCCAGACGGTAAAACTCTTGTATCTGCCGGCAATGACAAAAAAGTCAAAATTTGGCGCTCAAATGATTTGCTGACTCATTTTGTTGGACACAAGAACGTAGTTTCCGATATCGACATTAGCCCTAAAAATAATATTTTGGTAACTGCTAGTCAAGACAAAACGGTCAAACTATGGAATTTACAGGGACAGGAACTTCAAACACTCCAAGGACATGATGGAGAAGTTTGGAGTGTTAGTATTAGTTCAGATAGCAAAAAGATTGCTTCTAGCGGTTACGGCAAAACAATCAAACTTTGGAATTTACAGGGACAGGAACTTAAAAATCTCACAGGGCACAATGATTCTGTAGCGAACCTCGCTTTCAGTCCGGATGGTGAGATAATTGCCTCTAGTAGTAGAGATCATACAGTCAAACTATGGAATTTACAGGGACAGGAACTTCAAACACTTACAGGGCATAAGGATGCCGTTATGGATGTAAGTTTCAGTCCAGATGGCCATAAGATTGCTTCTGTGGATCAGGATGGATACTTGAAACTCTGGAATTCTGATGGAAATCCTTTAGATAGCTGGGAAGCACACAATCCATTCTCAGCCTACAGCATTCGCTTTATCTCCAATAGCCAGGTTATTACTGCTGGTGAAGATAAAACTGTGAAATTATGGAATCTAGATGGCAGTCTTCTCAGTTCTCCTTTGGACTTTAAGGGCCATACTGCTGGAATTTGGGGCATGGATTTTAATCCTGATCGAGAAATAATTGCTACCGGCAGCGATGATAGTACAATAAGAGTCTGGAAGCTCAATGGCACATTAATCACCGCCCTTATCGGGCATAACCAGCCAGTTAACTCTGTGAGGTTTAGCCCTGATGGTAAGATGCTTGCCACTGCTAGTTCAGATCAGACTGCACTTCTATGGAATGTTGAAAATTTAACCTTGGATGGACTTATGAAGCGTGGATGTAGTTGGCTGAGTGACTATCTGAAAAATAACCCTAATGCTCCAAAAGATGTTTGTAATGATATAAAAAAGTAACTGTTTAAGTCAATAAATTTTCCAGAAAAAATCAATATCAATGATTTTAGGCGCAGAAATATTAAAGTGTTATTCATTCAGTAATAAAGGAGAAAAAAATGCCAAATGAACAAGGGAAAGAAACAGGTAAAGAAAGAGGATTAGGTTGGATACCAGAATATCCGGATCTACGTGACTATGATCTTGGTAATGAAGAAATACTTCGGTTCAAAACAGAAGGTAAAACAGCTAGTTTTGAAAAAATAGCAAAAGATTTAATTCAATTGATTGACAGCTTAAATGCTGAAGATAAAAGCTTTGGTCATCGAGTTGACAATAAAAAAAGACAAGGCGAGATAGAGAAATTCAAACAAGAAGTATTAAGCCAAGTTCAATTTATTAAAGTTAAAGTACATCATATTTTTAGATATTCAACTCTTCAGCAAGAGAAGCTTATTAACAAATTGCCTGATAAAAATAGCTTATCTAGACAGCAAATACGAGAACTCAAAAAGTATCTCAGTCTTCTGGTAATGGAAAACGCAGATTTGAAAAAACGTTATCAAAATTTATATCAAGAAAAGCACCAAGACATTGAAGATACAGGATATAAGCTAATTAATTTTAATGAATTTAAAGAAATTGTGAATTGGATAAGGGAAGAAGATTATGACCCAACGACTATAATAATTGTAAAATTATTACAGGTTATTTTTAAAATAAGAAATGATGGATTTTTTGGATTAGAAACTTACACAAGTTTCAATCAACACCTTTCTGACGAAAATGAATTGCCATCTCTTGACATCAATAATTATGATGTATATTCCAATCAAAAATCTCTATCAAAAATTAGATTTGTACCTATAGCCTCATGGATACCAGTTACAACACTGGATAAAATATTAGAGATTCTTATTAAGAAGACTATAGAAAGTAGATTTTATCTAGAAAAATCAAATAAAATCATTTTTGAATATGATTTTTTAGAAAATAATATTGTAGCCGCAAAAAGTGATAAGAAAATTTTTGAAATTTATTTAAAACAAGACTTAAACAACATACGTGGTCTCATAGTTAAAGATAATAATCAAAAAGACTTAGAAGATATAGTTGGTCTCATCGATCAATATTATATCGATAAATCCGAGGGAAAAAAGAGTGAAGTTAATGAAGATAAAAAAGAAGAGAGAAACCCTGATTTAAACGGCGAATCTGATGGTTCAAAAAATGAAAAAATCAAAAAACAAGCCTCTGTTTTTTTGTCATATATTAAAAAAGATAAAGACTCTGAATTGAAGTACAAAGAAATCAGAGAAACATTACGTCATTCTAATTTAATTGAGCCTATATTTTCCACTATTTTGAATATATTATCACCCTTGGCAAAATTTAAAAATAAAAGTTTAGAAGAATTGATAGAACAAGGGTTAGAAAAATTTGAAAGTTTATTATGTTCTGATTCCCAAAAAGATAACATAGATAATCATAATTCGCAAGATGATAAAGTACGACTAGAACTGGCTGAAGCAGCTGTTGAGAAAGTACTATTTCTTCTTAAAATGGAGATAAATTCACTCCTAGAGCAGCATAAAAAAGATGACCCCGGTAGAGATAAGTATAAATATAAGAGCCATATATTTTTATGTTTTTTAATCACAAAATACCTAAACAGATTTCAGAAGCAGATCGAAAAAGCTGAAAATAGACTTAAGAACAGTCAACCAAATATCTTTGATAAGCAGGAAGTATTTGAAATTGGTTATAAAGAAGATTCAGGGCTTTTGCCTGGCTTAGAAATTAGTATTCCAGTTGTTGGTTATGATATAATCCGGCAATTACAATCCTATTTTGAAGATGAAAATAAAACGCGATACAGTCTTCTTCCTAGCATCGTAGATTTGAGTTTTTGGTGTTCTCCAGTAAGAGACCAAGGTTCACTAAATTCATGTACAGCGTTTGCAGCCATTTCATTATATGAGTACTTCGTCAATAGAGCTTTTAACAAGAAAATAGATGCCTCTCCTTTATTTCTATACAAAGCTACACGGAATAAAATGAATATTACTGAAGATGTGGGAGCATCTATACGAGAAACAATGAAAGCCCTTGCATTATACGGTGTCCCTCCGGAATCTTCTTGGTCTTATAATGAAGAAAAAGTAGATGAAGAACCTCCTGCATATTGCTATTCCTATGCTCAAAACTATCAGTCACTCAAGTACTTTCTTTTAGATTATGCAGGGATTTCAAAAGAAACTTTGCTCTTTCAAATTAAGGCTGTTCTAGCGGCTGGCTTCCCCTGTATTTTTGGATTCACAATTTATAATTCTGCCTATGATGACTCAAATAAACCCGGTCATATTCCGTTTCTTGCTCCAAAAAATGATCAAGTAGTTGGAGGACATACAGTTGTTGCAGTTGGCTACGATGATTTCAAGTTGATTCAATGTGCTGACCGCACAAAATATTCTAAAGGTGCATTCTTAATTCGGAACTCTTGGGGAGAGGACTGGGGAGTTAAAGGTTATGGATGGCTTCCCTACGACTATGTTTTAGCTGGACTTACCGCTGCTTGGTGGTCGCTGATTAAAGCTGAATGGTTTAATGAAGGAAATTTTGGAGCAGCGGGAGCTGGTGGAGGCACTGGTGCTAGAGGGAATAAAGGAGGTTAAGGTAAGGGTAGTGGCACTGGCTGAGTATGATAGTTCTCAACAGTCAAGGTTGGATTAATAGACATCTCCAGAAAAGAGGGAGCAGGGAGTAGAGAGAAATAATTGATGACACGCCCTAGGATAATTGATTTTATTTTTTATTATTGGAGATGTCTAATACCATTTTGAAAAAAGAATGTTACGAATAATAAGTGCAATAAAAAAAATTTGCAGGAAATGTCCCTTTGATAAAAAAGATAATTTATGACCTAAAAACTGGTATTAAATCTATTCCCATACGACTCCTGAGGACTGAGGACTGACTCCTAAAAAGTACCCTACCTATTTGTAGCAAACATTTATAAAATTGGTATAAT
>NZ_JAAHHG010000609.1 GCF_010692555.1 Okeania sp. SIO3B5
TTCAGTAATGTTCGTAAGGATTATAGGCATTAATCCAAAATATCTTATTCCTTTAAACCCTACTCCCTACTCCCTACTCCCTACTCCCTACTCCCAAGGAAATGTAGCAAAACTTTTGAGAAATGGTTTTATTGACTTTGAGTTTACAGCGCTTTTCACTCTTGATGAACCACATTACCATAACCAAAACCCAGTAGGGACGTTGCATGCAAGGTCCCTACTGTGGTCTACTGAAATGAAAACCGCTTTCATTAATGGATAATTGATAATTGATAATTGATAATTACCTCTGGTTAAAACCGTTCTTGATTGAACATAAGGAAATATTATTTCTTTTCTTGGTCGATTGGATATGGCGAGGAGACCTCGCCATCCCTCGACCGCTTTTTTTCCCCTTAAAAGGGGAGGCTTCAAGGCGCGAATTATTTAATTATTAATTATTAATTATTCGGTAATCTTTATCAGGAAAGGCAGAGAACAGGAAGCACTTATGCTGTTTGCACAGCATGACCTAGGAAAGGGAATTCTGACTCTTGACCTCTGCCCGCGATCGAAGGTAACAAGGGCATAAAACCCCACTGTCACAATTGGATGGAGTTTTATACCCCATCCAATTGTTCCTTCTGCCTTCTGCCTTCGTTTATTGATTTTATTTCAATTGGTCAGCTATCTCTTTTAATTGTTTGACAATTTGCTTGTTTTTGCTGTTTCTTGAACCATAAAGTCTGGCAGAAAAAGCTGTAATTATTTCTATAACATCTGGTGCTAAGACTTCCTCAAAGGTAGAACCCTCGGAACGATTAATAATAACTACTTCTGTAGCAAATATTTCACACAAAGTAAATATTAAGTCACTACCAAATCTCAGTAATCTGTCCTTATGAGTTAAAACTAATCGTTCTACTTGGTCTGAGCAGATTAATTTGATTAACTTAATCAGTCCTTTTTTGCGATAGTTTAAACCACTACCCAGGTCTGATATAACTTCAAATGACCAACCTTGTTTAGCGCAGTAAGCTTGTAAAACTATTTTTTGGCGCTCTAAGTCATCTTTTTGTTCATGGCTACTGACTCTAGCATAGGCAACGGTCAAAGAATTATCTTGTTTATTACCTATCAAGTCAGTGATGATAAAACGACGATGACCGCCTTCGGTACGGATTGATTTGATCCGTCCTTCAGTATCCCATCGTCTAATTGTTTTTGTTGACACTCCTAGCAGTTTTGCTGCTTCAGATACTGTTAATAAATTAGACATAAATTTATTATATCACAATAAATATCTAATAATATCTAACTTTTTTGCGTTATTTTAATACTGTTGTTAACCCCCAATAATGACACTATTGCTTCACCCCCACTAAACAGCCATAATCATAATTAGGGTTTGCGCTCAAAAGCCTTTTTGTTGAGGTAGGGAGTAGTTAAATAATTAATAATTAATAATTAATAATTAATAATTAGGGTTTGCTGATTAGGGCTTGCTGAAAAAGTCTTATGGGTGAAGGTAGGAGACAGGAGACAACCTACCCCTAACCCCTCCCCCTCCCAACCCACCCCTAGCCCCTCCCAGGAGGGGAGGGGGACAGGAGAAATGGGAATTTGGAGGAGGTAGAAGTAAGAATTTTCTCAAGATGGTTCTGCCCTACTCTTGACCAAAATCCTGAATTTTTGAACCATTACCACCGAAAACCTCGCACCCCCTCCAGATCTAAAATTGCTCAAACCAATATCAGTCAATAAGCGCGATATTTAATCAGCAAACCCTAATTAAATTTCAAATAATTGCCAGATAAAGGTTTTAGCCTTTTTAGCTATTGAAAAAGTACATGGTTTTCAGCACTTCTACCCTCAACAAAAACAGTTATTCAGCACACCCTAATTAATTTGCATTCCTGGTAGCCAAATAGTTAAACTCAAAAGACTAATAAATAAAATAGGCAAAATAATAGCTAAACTAATACCACAATAATTTTTCCAGCTAATCTGAAAATCATGTCGCTTCATCATATAAAACCAACATAGAGTAGACAGACTACCAATAGGGGTAATTTTAGCACCCATGACACAGCCGATAATAGTAGCATAAACCATTGCTTCTGAAATATTAGAATCTATTATTTGTGCAGCTTGAATTGTCAATATATTAATCAAAGAAGATGGTAAATTATTACAGACTGCGCTCATAAATGCAGAGAAAAAACCAGTAGCAATAATAGCTAGAGAAAATTCCCATCCAGAAATTTGAACGAACAAATATTTCATTACATCTGTCAAACCATAGTTACTCAGACCAAAAACTATTATGTACATTCCCCAGATAAATAAAATAACTGGTAGGAAAGGGTAAAATATCAATTTAAAGAGAGAAAAACAGTAATTTGTTAAAATTTTAGTTTGAGAAATAAAATATTGGAATCGACCATTATTCTGCCAAGCATTAACTACAATGCTGCGTTCTTTTTCACTCTCAATTAATTCTTCAGTTTCTAGGTATAAATTATGTTTTTTTTGACTTTTATCCGCAAGTTTCAGGTGCTTTTTTGGTTCTATACTAGCTGCTGGCAATGCTCTTTCTAGATGATTTTTTCTGAACCTAAAGTTTTTATATTTTCTAGGAATATTAGGCCAAAAGTAAAACAACAAAACAATAATACTGATAGTAATTGTCACAAAACTAACAGGTACCATGACAATTATATAACTATCAAAAGAAATATTGTATGTACTAGCAGCAATATAATTGACTGAGTTACTGATGGAAAATGGTAGACTACTTATGTCAGCAACTAAGCCACAGGCTATCAGAAATGAGATAATTTCTGTAGAAGTAAATTTGAGTAAAACTAGAGTTTCAATGACTATTGGTATAAATAACAAGGTACTACCATAGTTAGTCAAAATAGCACTAAATAGAGCTACTAATATTAGCAGCGTGACAAATAAAAATTTACCGCTACCAAGATTCCAATTAGCAATATGAAATCCGAGCCAACGAAAAACTCCCTTTTGCTGCAATATCCAACTAATAGTTATTAAGGTTAGTAAGGTTAAGGTAGTATTTACTAAAATTGCCCAAATCAATGTAGGCAGATTTGCTAGAGAAATTAGGCCAGTTGTCAATGTTAGACAAACTCCTATCATTGCACTTAAACCTATATCTAAACCTTTTGGCTGCCAAAATACAAGAATTAGAGTACCTAGAAAAATTAATGAACTTAAAACTATTTGCCAAGCCATAATATAGGCGATTATTATTTATTTTTGTGAATTTTTTTTCTAAAATTACTATAACATTATTCAGATCTTATCCATTTCAGACAAGTTTTAAAAAATATTAATATAAGAATTTTTACTAATACCATGTCTGGATGATTAAGTATAATAAAAATGTTCTATTGAAGCGCTCTTGAATTTACGCCTACGACCTACCACCTCAGAAATTTATTATATAGCAGAAGGAACAAGGAAGAAGAAAGAAGAAAGAAGGAAAAGTCTTACTTTATCTGATATTAAGTAATTAACACAAGCCTTATCACTTTTTTGATAATTGGCACCCTATTTAGCATTAACTATTCTTATGTTTACTTCTCCTTCACTCCCTTACTCCCTTATACCAATTTGAAAAAAGAATGTTACGAATAATAAGCACCATAAAAAGACTTTCAGATAAAGTCTGTTTCACGAAAAAGGTAATTTACAACATCAAAAATGGTATTAAATCTATCCATTCTGCATTCTAAATTATAAATTATAAATTAGAATAAATACCCTAACTATTTGTAGCAAACATTTATCAATTTGGTATTACTCCCCCACTCCCTCACTCAATAAATGGTCTAAGGTAAAGCATAAAATCCTAAATGGTTAGCAATGGAACGTTCGCGCATAGGTACAAGAGTATGAGTTGGTGAATTTAATAATTTAGCTTGGGAATTAGAATTTACTACTAAAGTTGTTGAACCACCACCATCTAAATTTAATGCTTTATCAGCACCTAAATTAATAATAAATTCAGTTAATTCTGCTAAAGTAACACCATCACTATAAAAAGGCTGTTTACCATCAACTAAAATTAACCATAATTTATCTCCTGTTTGATTAATTGCTACTGCTGTACGTGGATAGGGTTTTTCATTCAAAGGTGAGTTTTTTGGCAGAGTAACTGCTTGACCATTAGCAACTAAAATTAAATTACCAGATATAGCTTGAATAGTTTGAGCCGAACAAATAGAGTTATCTGATATTTGAGCATAATTATTCAAATTCAAACATAAAGTCGGCCAGTTTCTATCAATTATAGAGTAGTCATCACCATTAGATATTGCCCGCCCAACTACATTAACTAAATCACCACTTTTAGGGTAAAAATCCCAAGGTGTTTTTTCATAAAAGGGGTAGAAAAAATTGGCATTTATTGCTAGTTTTAAATCAAATTCATTGACAAATTCAGAAGTGGTACGGGCGCGAATTTTCATATCTGGAGAAGTAGAAATTCTCGGCGTGACTAATGCTTTTACTCCAGGAGTATTCAGAGCAATAGTAACAACATGAATCATTATCGGGCGGGGTTGAGAAAAAGCAAGTCTTTGATAAATAATACCTGGAAATAGTAATAAATTAGTGTTAGTTCGAGGTGGACGAATAATAGTAAGTATAGTAAGAATTGTTAGTAGTAAAACCAAGCAGAAAACTACGCTAATAGTTAACAGCGATCGCCATGTAAAAATTCTAGAGCGAGACATTAAATCAAGTCCTCATAACTATAGCAGTACAAAGAATCTTTGATCAGGAAAGGCAGAAGGCAGAAGGGAGTTCTGATACAAATTTAATAAATGTTTGTTACAAATGGTAGAAATAAGAAAGAAGGAAGAGGGAAGAAGGAAGAAGTGGTAAATTTTGAAAAAAAGGGGAAAAAGATAGAGATAACTACCTCAAATGAACTGGACTCAAATGAACTGGAGCAGCTATTTTTCAGCATATCTGATCGATATCTACTTTTTTGTAGCATTATTTTTTCACGCTTGGTATGACTACTGAATTCTCTCTGCCCGCGGCCTTTAGGGAACAAAGGTATAAAACCCCATCTAATTGTTCCTTCTGCCCTCTGCCCTCAGCATAAGTGCCTTCGTTTATATTCTAACTTTAGTGTGTTATATTGCGTCCGGTTAAATGCTTATAAATCATGACTTGAGGAGTCAGTGAGGAAGAGGAGAAAAAAGTTTTTGTTCTTGTAAGCAGAACAGAGTTCTATCCTTAATTAGGGTTTGCTGAAAAAGTCTTTTAGTGGGGGGATGAGACAGGAGACAACCCACCCCTCACCCCTCCCCCTCCCAACCCACCCCTAGCCCCTCCCAACCCACCCCTAGCCCCTCCCAGGAGGGGAGGGGAAGACAGGAGGAATAGGGAATGAGCGAGGAGGTAGGAGCTAAGTTTTATCCCTTAATTTTTCTGCCCAACTCTTACACAAATACTAACTTTTTGAGCCTTCTTAGCCGAAAATATGGTACTTTTTTTCAACCTAATAAGGCTGAAACTTTTATATGTGAATAC